>JAICSB010000034.1 GCA_025937115.1 Pseudonocardiaceae bacterium
AACGGGCCTATCGTCGATGTGGATGGCGCGTCGCGACCAGGCTTCCGGGAGAATGACAACAGCCCCGCCTAAAGTGGTGCATGAGCTCAGACGCTTTTGCGGCCAGGTACCGAAATAGAATCTGGCCCTACAAACAAAGGTCACCCTGTGCGCTGGACACAGGGTGACCTTTGTTTGTTACGGAAGTCTAAACGCCTTGGCGAAGGATGACTTCCTGACCTTCTCTGAGGCCTGAGATAACCTGGGTACGATCGTCTCCGACGAGACCCGGCTGGAACCTCACTTGCTGCTGCGTACCGTTCGCGTCGATGATGGTGACTGTGCTTTGATCGCCGCTCTTACGAACCGCCGAGTTGGGAACGGTGAGGACGTCTTGGACCTGGTTGGTTATTACCCGGGCTTGCGCGGTCAGACCATCTTTAAGTCGTGGGTCGGTCTCATTGAGCACGACAGTGGCATAGTAGTTGATAACGCTGGAGATGTTACTTCCCGTGGGTGAAACAGAGACGACGGTACCGGCCCGCGTGAGATCGGGAACGGCATCGAAGGTGACATCGACCTTTTGGTTCGGGGCCACCTTCGCAGCGTCGGACTCCTCGAAGGGGACCACTACCTGGAAGGTGTTGATGTTATCGAGAATCATGAACTGCGTGCCGCCGGGGCGCTGAGCGCCGGTAGCCGGGTTACCCAAAGACAGGCTGCTGTTGGACGAGGTGCCACTGAGCCCGGGGATAGGGGCGGTGGAACCCGGCGCCAATGCGCTGACGCCCGAGCTGGGTTGGAGGTACTCCCCAACCAAGCCGTTAATCGCCGAGACGGTGCCCGTGACCGGCGCACGTAATACGGTGTTGTCAACATCGCGCTGGGCCGCCTCGACCTGAGCCGCGATGCTCGCCACCAATGCAACCTGCTGATCGATATTGAACGGGCGATCGGCAGCGGCGGCTTCAAGGTTGTTCTGCGCGGTGACCACGCTCTGGCGGGCGTTCTCGATCGAGACCAGCCCTTGCGCCCGGTCGACGTTTTGCTTCTGCTGATCGGCTTGCAGCGTGGTCTTGTCCGTCATCACCGCGCGGCGGCCGTTGAGGACCGCTTGCTGGTCCGTGGGAATCCGGTTACACGCCGGGTTACCGCTGCCACCCGAACCTCCCGGACCTGATCCACCTGACCCAGTGCTGCCCGCGAAAACAGGTCCCACCCGGGCGGGGTCTTCCACCCCCGCCTGAGCCGGCCCCACTCCCACCGAGGAGTTAGGCCCACCAGCACCGCCGACACCGTTGGCGGGTGCGGGCGGAGTGAAGGGAATTCCTCCGGTGGCGGCGCAAGAGACCTGATCGGCACGCAGCGTTTCCTGCGCCTTGTCCAGCAGATAGCTGTCGAAGTCCAGCTGTTTGTGCGCTTGGTCCGTCGCCGTCTGGTCCGCTGCCAGTTCCGCGTCGACCGACTTCTGCGTCGCCTCCAAGATCTGGTGCGCCTGGTCCAGGGTGGCCTGTGCGCCCTGCACTGTCGGGTCGGCCACGGCCTTACCGAACAACGCCCGCTGGGAGTTCAGCTGTCCCTGCAGTTGGTCCAGGGTCTGACGAAAAGCGAAGTCATCCTCCTGCGCCAACACCTGGCCCGCGGTCACCCGGTCGCCAACTTTGACCAGCAGCTGCTTGAGCTGTGCGCCCTTGGGGAAACCGAGGTTCTGCTCCCTGATGGCTGACAACGAACCGGAGGCTGACACCTTCGTCACCACCGCGCCGCGCTCCACCCGTCCGGTCGGGGGCGGTGCTGGCTCACCACCACATCCAGCCGCCACACCGAGCGCGGCGACCAGCCCTAGTGCTACCAGCACCCGAGCACCTGAGCGCCGGACTGAAGACAGCATCGATGAGCTGGTCTGCGTCATTGTCACAACGATGTCCCCCTGTGGTTTCGGGCTTCACGCAGTGCAACGCCTCAGCCGCCAGGGGGTTACGGGATCTCGCGCCTCGGTGGAAGGAGTATCGAAGTCACTGGTACCTAAGGGCTTCGATGGGCCGCAGCCGCGCGGCCCGGTTGGCCGGGTAGCCGCCAGCGACGAGCCCAATCACAAGGCTGATCGCAAACGAGAGGACCACCGACGGAATGGTCACTGCCGGAGCGAACGTGGCGAAGGTGGGGCCGAGCGCGGGCGCGAGGATGGAGCCGAGGATCGACAGTCCGACCCCGACCCCGATACCGATGAACCCGCCGAGGCCGGCCAGCACGAGCGACTCGATGAGGAACTGCTCGAGGATCGCGCGGCGAGTGGCGCCGATCGCTTTTCGGATGCCGATCTCACGGGTTCTCTCCGTCACCGAGACCAGCATGATGTTGAGGACTCCGATAGCACCGACAAAAAGCGAGATCGCCGCGACGGCGGCCGTGAACAACGTGAGGATTCGGAGGATCTGGTTGAAGGTGTCGAGCCGGCTGCGCAGAGATTGCACCTCGAAGTCCCTGTTCGCCGTGTCCTTGATCTTGTGCCGATCGCTGAGTACGCGAATCACGTCGTCTTCAGCGGCGGGCACCGCGGACGCTTGGCTGGCTTGCACGATGATCTGATTGACCTTGTCGCCACCACCGAAGATGTACCGGCGCGCCGTGTTCAGCGGCATGACCGCGACACTGTCGCCCGGCTCGCCGACGGACTGCATCACACCGATGACCCTGAAGGTCTGCCGGTTGATCCGGACTGTGTGACTCAGCGCGGCCGCGGGATCATTGCCGAAGAGGTAGCTCGCCACACTAGGACCAAGTACTACCACCCTGGCTGTGGAGCGGACCTGGGCGTCGTCGAAGAACGATCCCGCCGCCATATCCCCGTTGTTCAGATCCAGCCAGCGATCGGTGGAGCCGATGACGGTCGCCCGGAACCGGTAAGAGTCGGTCTCGGTCAACGCTTTGCCGGAGGTCGCGGGAATGACTGCGGCGATGTCGTGCGACATCGCCGGTTCCTGCAGCGCCGCGACGTCGGCGTCGACGAGGTCCTTCGGGGGGGCGCCGCCTGGCACGTTGCCGGCCGACGGAACGATGGTGATCAGATTGGCCAGTGGTTGGATCTTCTCATTGACCGAGGACTGCACGCCATTACCGATGGCGACGAGCAGGATCACCGCTGCAACGCCGATGATGATGCCGAGCATGGTCAACACGGACCGCAGCCGATTGGCGCGCAAGCCGCGCAGCGCGATGCGCACCGCCTCCTGCAGGTTCACGCGGTGACCTCCGTCCGGCTGCGCTGCACCCGGTCACTCTCGATTCGCCCGTCGCGCATCCGCACGACCCGCTTGGCGAACCCGGCGACCTCTTCTTCGTGTGTGATGATCACAACGGTGCGGCCGGCATCGTTCAGCGCGCCGAGTAACTTCAGGATTTCGGCACTGGATGCGGTGTCGAGGTTCCCTGTGGGCTCGTCGGCAAGCAGCAGGGTGGGATCGTTGATCAGCGCCCGGGCGATCGCCACCCGCTGCTGCTGACCACCGGATAACTCATTGGGCATGAACTTCTCGCGGTCGCCTAGGCCGACCTGCGCCAGGGCGTGCCGGGCTGGGTTACGCCGAGCGTGTACCCCCGCATAAACCAAGGGGAGCTCCACGTTGCGGACCGCGCTGGTACGAGCGACCAGGTTGAACGACTGGAAGACGAATCCGATCTTGCGGCTGCGGATCTTGGCCAGCCGGTTGTCGGACAGCCGGCTGGCGTCGGTGCCGTCGAGCAGGTAGCGCCCGCTGGTCGGGACATCGAGACAGCCCAAGATGTTCATGAGCGTGGTCTTGCCCGATCCGGATGGGCCCATGATGGCGACCAGTTCGCCGTCGTCGATAGTCAGGTCGACGCCGGAGAGCGCCGGCACCTCGACCTTGCCCATCCGGTAGACTTTGCTAACGTCCTCAAGCTGGATCATGTCTACTCCCCCCGTCTAGATATTGATCGCGCTCGGGCCCCGGCGACCGGCAGGCGAGCAGTGCACCCACCCCTGTAGCGCACTACTCGGCCGGACCTCGGGGTGGGAGGGGACGTCACCCACCGTACGCGGTCCAACTCAGACGTTACCCCGTCATGCACGTCACGGAAAGTAGCAATGCACACGCGCGTGAGCGTTTTGGATCATTGGGCTGCTCCCACCGAGGGCACGAGGCGGGCAGCGAGGCTGCGGAGGCGCTCAGCGCGGCGGTTTGGCGGCAGCGCGAAGGCCGGCCGGCGCAATACAGTGTGCACAGTGGAGCCGCCGCAAATCGAAATCGTACCCGTGGACGGTGCGGGCGGCTTCTGGGACGACCGGCATGGCCTGCTGACGTGTCTGCGCGAGACCCCGCCGCGGGTGCCCGCCTACCTTGGGTACGACGCGCTCGGGTCAGAACTGTTCGAAGCGATCACCGAGCTCCCGTGCTACTACCCCACCCGGGTTGAGCGCGGGTTGCTGCAACGCCACGCCGAGCAGATCGCCGACCTGATCGGGTGCGAGCGAATCGCCGAGTTGGGCAGCGGCAGCGCGAAGAAGACGCGGCTGCTGTTGGCGGCCTGTGTGCAACTCCGTCCAACCTGCTATCTACCAATCGACGTCAGCCGCGAGATGCTGGTGGCCAGCGCGCGCGAGCTGACCACCGAACTGCCCGGATTGCGGGTGCAGGGATTGTGGGGTCGGTACGAGGCGGGGCTGGGCTGGCTGCGGGACGGCGTGCCACAGCCGGTGACGGTGGCGCTGCTCGGAAGCAACCTGGGCAACACCACCCCCGAGGAGCGAGCTGCGCTCCTCGCTGAGATCGCTGCCACCCTGCAGCCCGGCGACCGTTTCCTGGTGTCAGCGGACCTGCAGAAGCCGGCCGAGGTGTTGGAAGCCTGTTACAACGACCCACTCGACCGGTCAGCCTTCGCGCAGTTCCGGCTCAACCACCTCTCGCACCTCAACCGACGCTACGATGCCGACTTCGCCTTGGAATACTTCTACCCGCGGGCGCATTACGACGCCGCCAGCACTGCGGTCCAAGGCAACCTCTACGCGACCGAGGACCAGACTGTCGCGCTGCGCGAGCTGGACCTTGAACTGGTGCTCCGACGTGGTGACTCACTGAATGTCGGCTTCTCCTATAAGTTCCACCGCCCCGAGTTCGTGGCCGACGTCGCCGCGCGAGGCTTCGATCTCGGCGCGCAGTGGATCGACGCGGTGTGGCAGTACGGCATCTTCCTGTTCGTCCGCTCGGAACGACCGCAGCCCAGGGCGTGAAATCCACGTTTGGCTCGGGCCTGCGGCGGGTATTTCAAGATCGTGCTGCTATTGCGGCCCCCTGGGGTGTACCGAGCCGATAGCGATACCTCGTTATTGATCCAGGTTCTCCGCGAGGGGGGTTACGCGAGCGGTCGGCGCGTCCTGGACATTGGCACCGGAACTGGTGCATTGGCGCTGGCGGCAGCTCGAGCGGACGCCGCTTCGGTCACCGCGGTGGACTTGTCCCTCCGCTCAGTGGCCACGGCCTGGATCAACACGCGCTTGCACCGGGTGCGGTGCGCTGTGCACCACGGCGATCTTTTCGAACCCGTGGCCGGCAAGTGCTTCGATCTCATCCTGGCCAATCCGCCTTACGTTCCCGCGGCCACGAACCTGCTGCCGCGGCACCGGATCACCCGCTGCTGGGATGGCGGTCTCGACGGACGCGCCGTGTTGGATCGAATTTGCACGGGCGGCCCAGCCCTACTCGCGCCCGGCGGTGTGATGCTGCTGGTGCACTCCGCCGTCTGCGATGACGACGTCACCCTGCGCCGCCTCGTCGAAGCCGGTTTGCCCGCCGAGGTCCTCGCCCGCGCCACGGTGCCTTTCGGCCCCGTAATGCGGCTACGCGCGGCCATGCTCGAAGCCCGCGGACTTGTGCAGCCGGAACAACGTGACGAGGAACTGGTGGTAATCGGAGCCCGGCGTGCCAGCTGAACCGGTCCGGCGTCAGGTTACCGTCACCGAAGAAGGACCCGTGCTGGTGCACGGACCTATCGAGGTCACCCTCGACGACGGCCGACGGGTGACCTCCGACCGGGCGGTCACCGCGCTGTGCACGTGCCGCCTCAGTCGCCGCTATCCGTTCTGCGATACCAGTCACCGGCGACGGTTAGCCAACCAACACCCCGCACGGAGCCCGGTACCGGTGATTCAGACCGACGGGATGCCGAGTACCAGCAGGCCGCAGCCGGTGACGAAGGCCGTCCTTCCGCAGGCCCGCGGACCGCTGTCCACCGCCGTGCTCGCCACCCTGCGCGGCGACACTGCGGCGCCAGGCACCACCGAGATCGGCGCAGTCGACATCGAGCACGCCGACCCGTATGGCGACGATCTGCAGCTGGCGCTGCACTGCTGCTATGAGTTGCACTACCGCGGTTTCGCCGGCGCCCTCGATGATCCAGTCGCTGATGATCTGGAGTGGAACGCGGGATTGCTGGGACTGCGCCGACGGATGGAACAGGTCTTCCTCGCCGCACTACGGTCCGACGTCCCGGGCGGAACCGACGTCACCACCGAGATCAACACTCTGCTGGTGGAAGTAGCGGACGCCAGCGGCGTGTCGCATTACCTGCGCCGCGCCGGGCAGCTCTGGGAGCTACGCGAGTACATCGCCCACCGCTCGATCTACCACCTCAAAGAGGCTGATCCGCAGGCATGGGTCATTCCCCGGCTGAGCGGGCCGGCCAAGGCGGCACTGGTGACCGTCGAGCACGACGAGTACGGCGCCGGCGACCCGCACCGCATGCACGCCCACCTGTTTGCCGACATGATGACCGAGCTCGGACTCTCGTCCCGGTACGGCGCGTACCTGGACGCCGCGCCGGCCGCCACGTTGGCCGAGGTCAACTTCATGTCGCTGTGCGGGCTGCACCGCCAACTGCGTGGAGCGCTCGTGGGCCAGTTCGCCACCGTGGAGTTAACGTCGTCGCCCGGCTCGGACCGGCTGGTCCAAGCCATGCGCCGGTTGGATTGCAGCTGCGCATCAATTCGCTTCTACGCAGAACACATCGAGGCCGATGCGGTGCACGAGCAACTCGTCAGGCGCGGTGTGATCGCTCCACTGCTCGCGGCCGAACCTGAACTGGCCGGCGACGTAGTGTTCGGCATCCAAGCCAGCACCCTGCTGGGCAACCGGTTTTCCGACCTACTCCTGAGTCGATGGGCCGCAGGGCAGACCACGTTGCGCACTCCGCTCTAGGCGCTTGCGGAACCTCGATCGACAAAAAGTTGTCTATGCCGCGGCGGCTCCGGTGGTGATGCCGAGGTGGTGGAAGAGGGTTTGCATGTTGATGCGGAGGGTTTCGTAGTCGCGGTCGATGCGGGTCCAGGTGGCGGGTTTGCGGCCAATCCGGGGGCTTCGGATGCCGGCGAGGACGGGTGCGATGACGTGGTCGCGTAGTGCCAGGAGGGCGGCAATGGTGCGAGCACCTGGTAGCGGCGGGGTTTGCTGATGAGTTCTTACCGCGGAGTTTGCGCAGGTCATATGCGGCGTGGCGGATGGTGTAGTCGGTGTTCCCGGTGTTCGTGTGCACCCTGGTGGCCAGGTCGGCGACGGTGAAGCCGCCAGGTGCGGCGGACAAGGCGAGCACCGCGGTCAGGGCGGCGCGGATCCGCAGGGACCATTTCGCGTGCCCACAGACTTGGCGGTCCGAGACGCAGCCTCGCGAGATGATATCGATCATCGACTGACAGGGCTTGATCTGCGGGTCAGGCTGAGGTCATATGGCGATGTCCTCAAACGTGTCACACCCAACCGCCACCTCACCTACCGGCCCCGCTGCCGCCACGGCGTTCCGAGGCGAAGCCTCTATAGAGTGATGACCGAAACGGCAGCCATACCAGTGCGGTGCAGGGCTCTCGGCCCGCTCTGATCCCCCGGTTCGACTTCGCCGCTCAGATCAGATATGCGTTGCCAACGGTAGCTATAGAGCCCATAATACCCCGGTAATGGGGATTTCGATGAACTGAGGTGACTCTTGGCGACCAGGCCAGTACTCCGCGCTTCATAAAACTTTTCAAAGGAGCTGCGTTATGCATTCCCGCTATATGCGTCGCTATGTGGGGCCAATCCTGGCAGCCTGTGTGACGCTCACGCTTCTCGCCGGCTGCGGTAACGGCCAAACGAACAAAAGCGGCACATTCTTCGGTCCGTCCCAGACCATCGGCGACGGTACGGCCAAAACCTACGTAACGGTTGACAATGCCGGTAATCCGAGCGAGGTCGGCATTCGGATGTCGGCGGCATCACTGAACGGGCTCCCAGCGGAAGATGCCGTTCCTCCCCGGATGTTAATACTCGCTTTGCCGGCTCAGGCCTCGGCGACGGCCTTCGATCATGTTATGCTCAATTGGAACAGTCACGGACATGAGCCGGCGGTGCTATTTGGTAAACCGCACTTCGACATGCACTTCTATATGATCGACCAGGAAGCGGTGGAGAAAATCAATCCGAGCAGCCCGGACTTCAGCACACGGGCCGCGAATCTGCCTACCCCGAAGTACATTCCGGTGGATTACGTCACGCCTCCCGGTTTACCCGCCGAGAATACGGTGCCCGCCATGGGGTTGCACTGGCTTGACCGGACGGACGGGTTCGTACCGGGCACGTACGATTTCAAGCAGACCCTGATCAACGGGTCGTGGGACGGCACGTACACGTTTATCGAACCGATGATGACACGTGCCTGGATGCTGACGAAGCAGACCGTTCATAAGAATGTCAAGCAGCCCCAGGCCTACCAGCGCAACGGCTACTTCCCGACAACATACAACGTCCGTTACGACGACCAGGCGAAGGAGTACTTGATCTCGCTGGGCGGAATGGTAATGCGCCACGCGTCATGAACATATGAGCGACGCGGCTAGGGTGCGGGAATGCTGAGCGCCGGTAATGACTCCTACCTCCGCTACCCCACCCTGCACGGCGACCTGGTGGGTTTCGTCGCCCAGGACGACGTATGGCTCGCCCCAGTGGAAGGTGGCCGGCCGTGGCAGCTGACCTCCGACCACGCCCCGACCAAGGACTTGCGCTTTTCTCCCGACGGTGAGCACCTGGCGCACCTCAGCCAGCGCGATGGGGTGCCCGAGTTGCACGTCGTAGCCACCGCAGGTGGCCCGTCAGTGCGCACGACATGGTGGGGCGACGGCCACGCCCGCGTGCTGGGCTGGGCCGATGCGCACCGGATCCACGTGGCCTCCGCTGTGGCTGAGCCGTTACGCCACCGCACGTGGGCTCGTGTCGTGCCGCGCGACGGTGGACCCGCGCAGCGTCTGCCGTACGGGCCGGTCACCGCGCTGGATATCGCGGGGCACGGAGCGGTGGTACTTGGCACCGGATTCGGCGGGCGCCGGCGCGACCATGCGATGTGGAAGCGCTACCGCGGCGGCACTGCTGGGCGGCTATGGATAGACACCGACGGCTCGGGAAGCTTCGTCCGACTGCTGCCCGAGCTGGACGGTCAGCTCACCGTGCCCATGTGGGCGGGTGGACGGGTGGCTTTCCTGTCTGACCACGAAGGCGTGGGCAATGTGTACTCGGTGCTGCCCGACGGCGCGGACTTACGCAGGCACACCGACCACGACGACTACTACGCCCGGCACGCCACCACCGATGGCGAGCGCGTGGTGTACGCCGTCGCTGGTGAGCTCTGGTTACTCGACGACCTCGCCGCCGACTCTCAACCGCGCCGGCTGGAGCTGCGCACCGGGGGGCCCCGCGCGGCACTCGTGTCGGCCCCGGTGCCCGCAGGCAAGCACCTGGGCGACGTCGCCGTCGACCGGACCGGCCGGGCGAGCGCGGTGGAGGTGCGGGGAAGTGTGCAATGGATGACGCACGCAGACGGCCCCGTGCGTACCCTCGCGGCCGGCTCGGGCGTACGTGCCCGGCTGCTCGGGGAGGACGTGGTGTGGGTCAGCGACGCCGAGGGTGCGGACGCGCTGGTGGTGTCCACCCGGGACGGCGCAAGCGAGCGCGTCCTGGCAGCGGGTCGGCTGGAACGGGTGATGGACCTCGCGGCCGCGCCGGACGGCAGCCGGCTTGCGGTAGCCCCGCACGATGGCCGGGTTCTGCTGGTCGACCCTGCCACCGGCGCAGCCAGCGAGCTGGCCCGCTCGGAGTACGGCGAGGTGGCGGACCTGGTCTTCTCCCCCGACTCTCGGTGGCTGGCGTGGACGCACTGCGGCCCGCACTCGCTGAGTCAGATCAAGCTGGCGCGGGTGCCTGAAGGCACCGTGCTCGATGCCACTGCGCTGCGCTTCGTCGACTCCACACCCACGTTCACTCTCGACGGGCGGCATCTGGCGTTCCTGTCCACCCGCACCTTCGACCCGGTATACGACTCGCAGGTCTTCGACCTCTCGTTCTCTGCCGGCACTCGCCCGCAGCTGCTGCCGCTGGCGGCCAGCACCCCATCGCCGTTCGCCCCCACGGCGCAGGGTCTCGCCAGCACACCCGACGAGAACGGCCCAGACGTCGACGAGGTGACGGTGGTGGTGGATCCCGACGGCCTCGCCGATCGGGTCGTGCCCGTACCAGTACCCGCAGCGCGGTACTCCTCGCTGGTGGCGGCCAAGGGCGGTCTCGTGTGGCTGCGCAAACCGCTGCACGGCGTGCTGGGCGATGACCTCGCCAGCCTCGACGCCGACACTCCGCGCCCGGTGCTCGAACGCCTGAATCTGGCCACCGGCACGTCGACCGTGCTCGCGGAAGACATCGATGACGTCTGGGTCAGCGGCGACGGCACGCGCCTGGTGATCCGCGACCGCAAAGAGTTACGGGTGCTACCCGCTGAGCGTCCGGCTAAGAAAGACGCCGAGCGCGGCGACTCGTCAGCGGCCCTCGACGTCGACCTTTCGCGGGTGCGCCTGCAGGTGAGGCCCGCCGCGGAGTGGCGCCAGATGTTCGAGGAGAGCGGACGCCTGATGCGGGACAACTTCTGGGTTGCCGACATGGCCGGCAATGACTGGCCGGCCTTGCTGGCCCGCTACCGGCCTCTGCTGGAGCGCATCGCTACCCGTGACGACCTCTCCGATCTGCTCTGGGAGCTCCAAGCCGAGCTGGGCACGTCGCACGCCTACGAGACGCCGCCACCGAGCCCGGTGCAGAAGGACCGACGGCTGGGCCACCTCGGCGCAGACTTCGAACGCGGCACGGACGGGTTCTGGCGGATCACCAGGGTGCTGCCCGGGGAGAGCTCCGCGGGAGCGGGCCGCTCCCCATTGCGCGCACCGGGTGCCGCAGTGCAGTTCGGGGAGGTGCTGGTCGAGGTCGACGGACGCGCCGTCGACGCGGTGACCGGGCCTTGGCCGCTGTTAGTGGGCACCGCGGGCAAACCCGTCGAGCTGCGGCTGCGGGCGGTGGGCTCGGACGACGAACGCACCATCGTCGTGGTTCCAGTGGCCGACGAAATGCCGCTGCGCTACCACGACTGGGTGGCCGATCGCCGCGCCATGGTGCACGAGGCCACCCAGGGCAGGGTGGGTTACCTGCACGTGCCCGACATGATGGCGCTGGGCTGGGCACAGCTGCACCGCGACCTGCACACCGAGATGTCCCGTGAGGCGGTAGTGCTTGATGTACGCAGCAACGGCGGTGGACACACTTCGCAGCTGGTAGTGGAGAAGCTGGCCCGGGTGCTCACCGGATGGATCGTGCCACGGGGCAAGCGGCCCTACACCTACCCTCGGGATGTGCGACGGGGCCCGCTGATCACCGTCACAGACAAGAACGCGGGCTCCGACGGCGACATCGTCACCGCGATGATTCAGGAGCGCGGTCTCGGCCCGGTCGTTGGCATGCGCAGCTGGGGCGGCGTGGTCGGTATCGGGCCTGCGACCAAGCTGGTAGACGGCTCCACCGTCACCCAACCTCGCTTCGCCATGTGGATCGTGAACCGGCGCTGGTCGGTGGAAAACCACGGTGTCGACCCAGACGTGGAGGTGCCCGTTCCGCCGCAGGCGTGGGCTCAGGGCCTGGATCCGCAGCTAGACACCGCCCTAGAGCTGGCACTAGGCGCCTTAGCGCAGATCCCCGCGGCCATCGCGCCGACCACCGACGACCGCCCGTCCACGGCAACACCGCCGTTGCCGGCCCGACGCTGATCACCGTCGGTTCAGCCAGAGCGATGTATCTGGTGGGTGAAGCAGCCGCTCTCATGCCATCCGCTGAACCGTCCCCACGTGCTGGTGTTGTGGGACATCGACCACACGCTGATCAAGACGCAGGGCGTCGGTTTCGCCATCTGCCAGCAGGTATTTCCCGCAGCGACGGGCCGGCCGCTGGATCAGATGGCGCAGATCTCGGGCCGCACCGAGCCCGACATCATGCGCGAGACTCTGCGCGTCAACGGGGTTGAGCCTACCGACGACGCGATTGACTCGCTTGCGGCGGCGCTCGTGCAAGGCTACGAAGACGCCCGCAACGAACTCGCCACCACCGGACGAGCACTACCGGGAGCGGTAGCAACACTGCGACGGCTCGCCGCCGATCCACGCGTGCACCAAGCCGTGCTGACCGGCAACCTCCGCGACGGCTGTTCACCACGGCCGTCCGCGGCGCAGTACCGTTTCTGCTACGACCGCCAGTGGATCCACTCGGAGGGCAGCCCTCGCCGCCCGGCCCACGGGGATGACCTTGCACGCTGGAAGCTGTGTGGGTCTCCCGTCGACGGTGCCGACCGCGTGGCACCTGGGGAGCAGCATCCCTGATCGTGCTGATCGAGCGCTCCCGGTGAGGGCTTACCGACAGGCAGTCGCTCCCTGAGCGTTTCCCGCCAGCAGCGACGGTCGTTACTCCACTGTGAGCGGCAACGAGCGCAGACACATCGCGGCCGAGACAGCCGATTACATGCCGATGGTAGTTGAGCGATCGGGTCCAGCGATCAGGGCAGCTCTGCTTGCTCATGCTCCCGAGAGGTGTATGCAGTTTGAGGCAGAGTTTCGCTCCGCACTCGAACTGGCCACACAGAATCTTGATCTATCAGGTCCTCAGGCGGTGCTGGCGCACTGGCAGGCGGTGGCCATGATGGCGGCGAACCAACTCACCGACGAGGAACGTGAGCAGATCGAGCGTGCGAAGGCCGGCGAGTTCAGTGGGCTGCTCACCTGGCACCAGGATGAGAAGGGGAGCTGGGTTCGGCTGTAGATGTCGCGCTACACGCTCAAGTCGGTTGCGGAGGCTGACAGGCAGTACACCAACCTCCCCGAAGATACGCGGCGACTGGTCGACCGGTGCATTCAAGAGTTGCTGGAAAATCCCACCGGCAATCCAGACAAGCAGTATGACTCGCAGTTTGATCAGTGGTCGGTCCCGATCGGGGATGATAAGGGATGGATCATTTATACCATCGTGGATAATGTTCAGCTGGTGATCCTGCTCCGGTTTCTACCCGGCCTCGACTAGGCAGCACGATGCTGGTTGTTCTGCTCGGCGGAAGGGTGGGAACCGAAGCGAGTATTCCGACACCTTGGTGATCCGCCACTCTCGCCCTTGGTGAATATTCAGCCGTTTGGACGTTGGTTGATGGGTTGACCTGCGGCTGCGGCAGGGTCGGTCGGCCGGCGTCGGGTCGCCGATATGGTGATCGACATGGCCATTGACGACGCTGGTGCTGCGATCGCTGCGTTAGCTGAGCCGGAGACGTTGCTGGTGTTCGGGGTGCTCGCGGTGAGGACGTCGAGACTTCGGGTGAACGCGTCGGGCCGGTCGGGGCCGGGAACGTCGTATGTGACGCCGTTTGGGCTGATGAGGGAGACGTCGCTGTCGAGGGATGTGGTTGAGGCGGCGGCCGGGCGTCTGAAGCGGGCCGGTCTGGTCGAAGTCTTGGTCGACGACGAGGGCGGGTATGAAGCTGGCGGATCAGCGAGGCCGCTGTGGCTGCCGCGACGACCGCATCGGTGGGTGTCTTCTCGCCGTCGGGCCGTGTATGACCCGGGGAACAGACCAGTTGCCGGGACGAATGTGACGATCTCAGCGCGTTGATCACGGATGCGGTGGCCTGGTCGTAGTGTGATCGTCGGGTGGCCGCGCCGGAGGAAATGCCGGGTGACGAGCTGATCTGGCTCCTCGCGGAGCGGGATGCGCGGATCACGACGCTATCCATGCAGGTCGCGGATCTGTTGGAGGCCAACGAGGCGTTGGCGGGGAAGC
>JAICSB010000708.1 GCA_025937115.1 Pseudonocardiaceae bacterium
GGAACTGCATCGGACCCTGCGCGTTGGCGGTGGACAGCCCAACGATTCGACCCATCCTGGTCTCGACCAGATGCACCGCCGCCAGCACCGACCACGGCACCCGGAAACGCCGCTGCGCCTCGGCGTAGTACGTCCGCAACTGCGGCGCGGGGAGGGGCTCGACGATCCGCCAGGCTGGCACGGTCGTCGGCGGCCGGGTGGTCATCGCCCGCAGCTCGCGGTCGGCTGCGGTGTTGCGGCGCACCACGTCACGCACCTGCGCCGGGACGTCAGCCAGCACAGCAGCGTCCCAGTCCGGCCGGTCAACCAGCGCAAGGTAGGCCACCTGCGCCGTTGCGCCGGCCGCGGCGACCAGCTCGGGAGGCGTCGCCCGGTCCCGGACGGCGGTCTCGGCGACGGTGAGCTGCCGGGCCAGCGCGCGAGGATCCTCCGCCGCGGCCCGCGGGTGCTTGCCAGTCAGCGCCGGAACCAGGATCGGATCAGCCGATCGGGCCAGTTCCAGCATGTGCGTAGCAGACTGGTCCGCAGTCCCGCACCCGACCAGTGTCGTGGTCACGAGCATGATCATCGCTACTGCCCTGGCCGCCACGAGACCGCACGCTACCGCCCTCGACCGTGATCGGTGTTTGTGTGCCTGGCGCGACACATTCTGTCGTCCCAGGCACACAATCCGTGATCATGCGTCAGTCAGCTCAGCGGCTACTCGTAGCGGAGAGCTTCGACGGGCCGTAGCCGGGCGGCGCGGTTGGCCGGATAGCCGCCGGCGACGAGTCCGATCACCAGGCTGATCCCGAACGACAGCAACACCGAGGAAATCGACACTGCGGGGGCGAAGGTGCCGACGGTGGAGCCGAAGGACGGCGCGATGGCGGCACCGAGCACAGACAGCCCGACCCCGACGCCAACGCCGATGAGCCCACCGAGACCGGCCAGCACGATGGACTCGATGAGGAACTGTTGCAGGATCGCCCGGCGGGTGGCTCCGATCGCTTTGCGGATACCGATCTCGCGGGTTCGCTCGGTGACCGAGACCAGCATGATGTTCAAGACGCCGATGGCGCCGACAAAAAGCGAGATCGCTGCGACGGACGCGGTGAACAGGGTGAGGAGCTGGAGGATCTGGTTGAAGGTGTCCAGCCGGCTGCGCAGCGATTGAACCTCGAAGTCCCGCTTTGCGGGGTCTTGGATTCGGTGCCGGTCACTGAGAGTGCGGATCACGTCCTGCTCGGCAGCGGGCACGGCGGTCACTGGGGAGGCTTGCACGATGATCTGGTTGAGCTTGTCGCCACCCCCGAAAACGAAGCGGCGCGCGGTGTCCAGCGGCATGACCACATCGTTGTCGCCCGGCTCCCCGATCGACTGCATCACGCCGATGACCCTGAATACCTGGTGGTTGACCCGCACCGTCTGACTTAGCGAGGCTCCGGCGTCGCCGAACAGAGTGGTCGCGACGGTAGATCCGATGACCACCACCCTGGCGAAGGAATGGTCCTGGGAGGCTTCGAAGAACGACCCCACCTGAAGATCCCGGTTGCTCACCTCCAGCCAGCGTTCGGTCGAACCGATCACAGCCGCGCGGAACTGGGTGGTGTCAGTCTCGGCCAGGGCTTGACCGGTAGCCGCCGGGATGACGGCGGCAGCGTCGGGTACCTGCTTCTGCAGCGCCGTGACGTCGTCGTCGATCAAGTCCTTGGGAGGGCCGCCGCCGGGGACGTTGCCGGTCGAGGGCACGATGGTGATTAGGTTGGCCAGCGGCTGGATCTTTGCGTTGACCGAGGACTGCACCCCGTTCCCGATGGCGACCAGAAAAATCACCGCCGCGACTCCGATGATGATGCCGAGCATCGTCAACACGGAGCGTAGCCGGTGGGCGCGCAATCCGCGCAGCGCTATCCGGACCGCCTCTCGCAAACTCATTCTCCAAGAC
>JAICSB010000110.1 GCA_025937115.1 Pseudonocardiaceae bacterium
CCTGTTGCCCCTGACCGGAATCGACGTCATGACTACCACCTCATCGCCCCCGCCATCGGGGGTTGCCCAACCTGGTCGGGCACAGTCCGGTCGGGTAGCGATCTCCGCTCGGACTCTGCGCACCGACCGATGGTGGGTGTCACCGTTGGTGACGGCCGTCGTGCTCGGGGTCTTCATCATCTACACGACGGTCCGGTTGTTCATGCGGGCTGACTACTGGGTCGGCGCCTACCACTACCTCACCCCGTTGTACTCGCCTTGCGTGAGTGATTCGTGCGCACCGGGCTCGTCGCATCTAGGCACGTTCCTGCCAGCGTTTCCCCTGGCGTTGCCGCTACCGATCCTGATCTTCCCGATCCTCGCGGGGTTCCGGGCCAGCTGCTACTACTACCGCAAAGCCGGCTACCGGGCGTTTCTCCAGTCGCCACCGGGATGCGCGGTGACCGAGCCGGCCAAGAAGTACACCGGGGAGACCCGCTTTCCGCTGATCCTGCAGAACCTCCATCGGTACTTCTTCTACCTCGCCAGCCTGTTGCTGCTGATCAATACCTATGATGCGGTGCTGGCGTTCTTCCCCGCCGCCGGCGGTTTCGGAGTTGGCTTGGGCTCGCTGATTCTGCTGGTCAACGTCACCATGCTGTGGCTGTACTCGCTGTCGTGCCACGCGTGCCGGCACATCTTCGGCGGCAGGCTCAAGCACTTCTCCCAGCATCCCCTGCGCTACCGGCTCTGGACGAACCTGTCCAAGCTCAACGGGCGCCACATGCAGTTCGCCTGGACGTCGTTGATCACGGTGATGCTCACGGACTTCTACATCATGGCTGTCTCGGCGGGCTGGATAGCGGACCTACGCCTGTTCAACTGACCTGTTAACTAAACGAGAGAACATCTACCTATGAGCGAGATCGAGCGGCACGGCTATGACGTCGTGGTGATCGGCGCGGGCGGCGCCGGGCTGCGCGCTGCGATCGAGGCCCGTGAGCTGGGCAAACGTACCGCTGTTGTCTGCAAATCCTTGTTCGGCAAGGCCCACACCGTGATGGCCGAGGGAGGGATCGCGGCATCGATGGGCAATGCGAACCCACGGGACAGTTGGCAGGTTCATTTTCGCGACACCATGCGGGGAGGCAAGTTCCTCAACAACTGGCGGATGGCCGAGCTGCACGCGAAGGAGGCGCCGCAGCGGGTATGGGAACTGGAGACCTACGGTGCACTGTTCGACCGCACCAAAGACGGCAAGATCAGTCAACGCAACTTCGGTGGGCACGAGTATCCGCGGTTGGCGCACGTCGGTGACCGCACGGGCCTAGAGCTGATCCGCACCCTGCAGCAGAAGATCGTCTCGCTGCAGCAGGATGATTTCGTCCAACACGGTGACTATGAGGCCAACCTCAAGGTCTTCGCCGAATGCACGATCACGGACCTGCTCACCGACGGTGACACGGTGGCGGGGGCATTCGGCTACTGGCGCGAGACCGGCCGTTTCGTCCGGTTTGACGCGCCTGCGATAGTGCTGGCCACGGGCGGAATCGGCAAGGCTTTCAAGGTCACCAGCAATTCCTGGGAGTACACCGGGGATGGACACGCGCTGGCGCTGCGGTGCGGCGCTGCGTTGATCAACATGGAGTTCGTTCAGTTCCATCCCACCGGGATGGTCTGGCCGCCGAGCGTGAAGGGGATCCTGGTCACCGAATCCGTCCGCGGTGACGGGGGGGTGCTGCGCAACTCCGAGAACAAGCGGTTCATGTTCGACTACATCCCCGATGTCTTCAAGAATCAGTACGCGACGTCGGAGCAGGAAGCAGACCGCTGGTACGACGATCCAGAACACAACCGCAGGCCGCCGGAACTGCTACCGCGTGACGAGGTTGCGCGCGCGATCAACTCTGAGGTCAAGGCCGGCCGTGGGTCGCCGCATGGCGGGGTTCTGCTCGACGTCTCCACCCGGCTTCCCGCTGCGGTCATCATGAAGCGACTTCCCTCGATGTATCACCAGTTCAAGGAACTGGCCGACGTCGACATCACCGCCGAATCCATGGAGGTCGGACCCACCTGCCACTACGTGATGGGTGGCGTGCAGGTCGATCCAGACACTGCGGCAGCCTCGGTGCGCGGTCTGTTCGCCGCCGGCGAGGTCGCCGGCGGGATGCACGGCTCCAACAGGCTGGGCGGTAACTCGTTGTCCGACCTGCTCGTGTTCGGTCGCCGGGCCGGTCTCGGGGCGGCGACCTATGTGGACTCGCTGGGCGCGCGCCGGCCGTCGGTCCGCGAGGCCGACCTCGACGCTGCGGCGCAGCGGGCGATCAGCCCCTTCCGGGCAGAGCGCAGCGCCGACGCCGAGAACCCCTACCTGCTACATCAGGACCTCCAGCAGGTCATGAACGACCTGGTCGGCATCATCCGCACAGCAAACGAGATACAACTCGCGCTGAAAAAACTCGATGAGCTGCGGCAGCGAGCCGAGCACCTCGTGGTGGAGGGTCACCGTCAATTCAATCCCGGCTGGCACCTCGCGCTGGACCTGCGGAATATGCTCGCGGTCAGCGAGTGCGTCGCTAGGGCCGCGCTGGAGCGCACCGAGAGCCGCGGCGGGCATACCCGAGACGATTACCCGGTGATGGACGCAGAATGGAGACATCTCCTGTTGGTGTGCACACAGCGCACCAACGGCAGCGTTCGCATCGAACGCAAGGAGCAGGTCCCGATGCGTGCAGACCTCAGTGAACTGTTCGAGCTCGACGAGCTGAAGAAGTACTTCACCGCTGACGAGCTCCCCGGAGGGACGGACTGACATGGGCAAGCAGCGACACTTCCGGGTGTGGCGGGGTGACACTGGCGGCGGGGACCTGGTCGACTTCGATGTCGAGGTCAATGAGGGAGAGGTTGTCCTCGACGTGATCCACCGCCTGCAGGCCACCCAGGCACCCGACCTCGCGGTGCGATGGAACTGCAAGGCGGGCAAGTGCGGATCGTGCAGCGCCGAGATCAATGGCAGACCGCGACTGCTGTGCATGACGCGGATGTCCACGTTGCCGCCGCAACTGCCGGTGACGGTCACTCCGATGCGGACCTTCCCGGTCATCCGGGACCTCGTCACGGACGTGTCATACAACTATCGTAAGGCGCGCGAAGTGCGTTCGTTCATGCCGCCGAAAGGTGTCGAGCCTGGCGAGTACCGGATGCAGCAAGTGGATGTGGAGCGCTCGCAGGAGTTCCGCAAATGCATCGAATGTTTCCTGTGCCAGAACACCTGTCACGTGATCCGTGATCACGAGGAGAACAAGGAAAACTTTTCCGGGCCGCGTTTCCTCATGCGCATCGCCGAGCTGGACATGCACCCGCTGGACGCCGCAGACGAGGAAGGCGTGGATCGCAAACGAGATGCGCAGGACGAGCACGGCCTGGGATTTTGCAACATCACCAAGTGCTGCACCGAAGTCTGCCCGGAGCATATCAAGATCACGGACAACGCCTTGATTCCGATGAAGGAGCGGGTGGTGGATCTCCGCTTCGACCCGCTGATCCGGCTGTTCCGGCGCAACCAGAAGTAGATCAGCGCAGCACCGGGGGCTGGGTATTCCTCCCCGCGGCCCGATGACGCGCGTACCTCGGCCGGGAGGTCACGATTAAATCCGCGGTGGCATGGCCGGAGGCGTGGGATCTGCCCCCGTGGCGGAGGTAGGTGGTGACAGCGCCCAAGACGAGTACGAGGATGCTGGCGACTACGGCGTCGCGTGCAGTGATGAGCCTGATGCGGATGAGCGCTTCGGCGAGCAGATAGCTGCCGAGAATGACCAGTGTGGGGCCGGCGAAGCGTTCGATGCGCTCGCGCGCGCGTTCACTGATCCGGACGCCGAAGGATAGCCCTAGCTGAGAGACGACCAGTGTTTGGATTGCGATGACAGCGACGGTGGTGGGTATGGTGAGGCCGGCGCCGAGGCCGAGACCGAAGCCGATCGCCAGTTCGTCGAGGCTGATCGATAACGCGAGCCCGACCAGGGCGAGGCCACGCGCGTTGGCGAGTCGCCGCGCCTTCGCCACCTCGTCATCATCATCATCTTCGTCATTGGACCACCATAAGTAGCTTCCGAGTGCAACGAGCAGGGCACCGGAAAGGTAGTCTGCGGCGCTTCCGACGGTATGCCCGAGAGATGCGCCGACGGCGAGACCCACCAATGGCATACCGCCTTCGAAAATGACAAAGATCGCTGAGATCCTCCAGCGAGTCTGGCTGGACGGCCGGCTCGCACCCACCGCAGCGGCGATCGCGAACGTGTCCAGGCTCAGCGGTAGCACGAACAACAGGAGGCTAACTATGTTGCCCATGGGTCGCGCGATCTCCGATCTCCTCGTGTCATCGATGCCCCACTCCGGCTGGTGGCGCGCGCACCTACGCGGTAGGTCGAGAAAAGGCCAGCGCCTCTCCTCTATGAGCTCCAGTCCTGGTCGGGAGAAGGTGTCGGGGAACGGTACAGCGTGAGGGCAACACCCATCGAAGTGATCCCGTCAACTCGGCGCCGAGATGACGCAGCGACGCGCCGGGCGGTCTTGACCCGACTCGATTAGGCGTTTGACGCCGTGAGTCGATGACGGACATCACTCTTATATGCGTGATCATCTTCGGCCACGACGCTCCAGCGCAAGTCGTACCGGTAGCTGAGGGATTGTCTCTGCCGAACAGGCTAATTTGCCGAGGTCTCGACAAATTGCTGGACCAGTCAGCGCTCAAAGTGGACCGGTGGGCGCAGTCGGCCAACCAGGACCCTCAGGTCTCGACGAGACTGTGGCCGGCGTCCCATAAGGTTTCTTGTTGGGCCACCCGAGGTGGACCTTCAGTGAGTAAGTATCCCGGGTATTCTCATTGTATAGAGGTCATATTCCGCTATGCTAGGATCACTTATCAAGACTGTGGTCTTCGTGTTGCCATTAGGCCTGGATGTGCTATCCGTTTCCACCGCTCTCGGGGCTCTGGGGCTGACCGGTTGGGCACGATGGCGGGTTTCACTAGTGCTCGCTACTTGCCAGGTCGGCGCGATGTTCGTCGGCCTGGTGCTCGGCGCGGAACTCGCTGAGGCGATCGGGGAGCCAGCAGGTTACGTGGGCGCTGGCGTCTTCGTCCTGCTGGGAGCTTATTTGCTGCTAGACCGGGATACCCATGAGGTCGAGCGCGTTCGCAAGCGGATTAGCGAGAGCGTCTTCGGGCTGATTGGACTTGGCATCTCGATCAGTCCGGACGAGCTGGTGGCCGGCTTCGGTCTTGGCCTTGCCCATATTTCAATTGCGGCGGGTTTCGTCGCCATCGCCCTTCAAGGGTTGATTGCCTCGCAGCTCGGATTATTCCTCGGCGCGCGGGTCGGCGAACGATTCCGCGAGGCGGCGGGGCGGCTCGCCGCCGGCGGTTTGCTCCTGATCGGCTTATACCAACTCGCCGAGCAACTAAGCGGCGGTTAACGGCGACTAGCTCCAGGACGAGCCTCCGGCAAAAGAACGGATCTTGAGAGCGCCGTCGCGGTCTCAGGATGTTATCGATGATGATGTCCGCCGGCGCCCGTGTGGGTCAGCGCAGTACCGGTGGGTTGGGTACCGGTTCGCCGAGATACTCGGCGTAGCGCCTGGCCCAGGTGCCGTCGTCGATCGCGCGCCGCAACACCGAGGTGACCCGTTCGCGTAGCACCGGGTCGCCCGGCGGCAGGCCGACGCCGTATTCGGTGTTTCCCAGTACCAAGTAGGGACCCGCGATGCCGACTTCGGCGCTGCGTGCTGCGGTGATGGCGTAACCGCCGAGCGCGAGATCAGCTTCGCCCCGGCCCAGTGCCGCTTCCCGGCTACCCCCGGTCAGCGGTTTGAAGCTGGTGCGGGCGGGATCCACCCCCAAGTCATGGGCGATCAGATCAAGCATCGCGATATCGAACCCGGTGTATCCGCCGGAACCGGACGAGCGCTGCGCCAGCCCAGGCTTCTCCTCGATAGCGACGATGAGCTTGCCGCGCCGGGTGATCCGGTCGATGGTCGGTGATCCGCTGCTTGCCGGGCGTGCTGGCGCGATGGTGTCGAAGGGGCTGCCAGCCACTGGGGCGGGGTGATCGCGGAACCGGTCGGTGACCCCGTCGACGGCCCGGCCCAGCACCCACAACGCTGCGATCCCGACGATCACCAGCAGGATCAGCAGGCAACCGATCCGGCGCGGCCGCAGCCATCCGCGCCGGCGCATGACGTACAAGATCGAGCGGGACCGGGAGACCGGACCTGGGGTCACCGGCTGTCTGCGCACCGCGACGACTCTAGGCGTTCCACGCATCAGCCTCCCGCTGCGCTGGTTCCAGTCAAGGTCGGCTCGCCCGGCACTAGTGTTGTCGTGGCCTTAGGCACCACCGCACCCGGCCGTACCCGAGTCAATCGCCATTCGGCCCACATGGCCAGCCTGCTGAGCCCGTAGTTGATCAGGATGAAGATCACGCCGATGGTCAGGTAGAGCTGCAGCGGATTGCGTAGCTGCTGAATGGCGATCCCCACGAACCTCACTGCCTCGACGTACTGGATCACGAAACCGAGTGAGGTGTCCTTGAAGATCACTACCAGCTGGCTGATCAGCGCGGGGAGCATCACCCGGACGGCCTGCGGGACCAGGATCAAGCGCAGTGCCTGTCCGCGAGTGAGCCCGACCGCTGCCGCCGCCTCGGCCTGGCCGCGGGGAAGCGAGGCGATACCGGCCCGCACGATCTCGGCGATGATCACCGAGTTGTACGCGGTAAGTCCGATCACCAGGTACCACAGCAGCGGCAGGCTCACGCCGAGCTCGGGTAGCACCCGAGCGGCGAAGAAGATCGCGATGACGACCGGCAGGCCGCGGAAGAACTCCATCGGCCCCACCACGCTCCGGCGTCCCCAGCGGGGCAAACTGATCCTGGTCACCGCTAACACCGCACCCAACAGCAGCGAGAACCCCATCGCCAGGACTGCCGCTTCGGCGTTGCGCAGCATTGCCAGGCCGAGGTTGGCCCACAGCGCAATGAAGAATGGGTTCGCCGGGTTGATGACCGGTCCCCACTTCTCCTCGGTGAGCTGGCCTTGCGCGGCGAGCCGCAGTATCACCAGGACTACCAGCGCGGCAAGCGCCAAGCCGACGATGATACTGACCGCCTGGATGCGCCTGCGGGTGCGCGGGCCGGGACGGTCGTAGAGCAGCGCGATGCTCACCGCATCACCGCGACCCTGCGCTCGATGACGCCCAACGCCATACCCGCCGGAATGGTGATGATCAAGTAGCCTAACGCCACACCGAGTAACACCGGAATGAGCGAAAGTCCCTGCGCAGAGGTCAGCCTGGCCTGCACGCTGAACAGATCCCCGCCAACTCCGAACGCGCCGACGATCGCCGAATTCTTGACCATCGCGATAATCACGCTACCGAGCGGCGGAACGACGCTGCGCAGCGCCTGCGGCAACACGACGTCTCGCAGCGACTGGGTGAAGCTCAGCCCCACTGCCCGGGCGGCCTCGGCCTGTCCGGGCGCCACCGCGTTGATCCCGCTGCGCACGGCCTCGCAGACGAAGGCCGAGGTATAGAGCACCAGGCCGGTAATGCCGAACCAGAAATAGGCGCCTTTGATGCCGAGCTCAGGCAAGCCGAAGGCACAAAAGAACAGAACGATGGTGAGTGGGCAGTTACGGAAGACGGTCACCCAGGCCGTACCCGTGGCGCGCAGCGGCGGCAACGGGGAGACCCGGAAGGTGGCTATCACAGTGCCGAGCGTCAGCGACCCGACCGCCGCGTAAAGGCAGATCTGCAAGGTTGTGATAAAGCCGTCGCGGTACAACCCAATGTTGTCGAGGATGATGTCCACTGGCGTACAGCAGTTAACTGCAACTGTCGAATGTGGGCAGCTGTGGCGTCTGCTCCGTTACCTTCCCGGCCGTTGTCTTCCAGGCGTTGGCGTACGCGCCGGACTTGGCAGCTTGGGTGAGCGTGTCGTTGATGAAGGTGCAGAACGCGACGTCACCCTTGCGGATCCCGATGCCATAGGGCTCTTTGGTGAAGGTGTCGCCCACCAGCTTGTAAGCGCCGTTGCTGTTGCTCACGAACCCCAGCAGGACCACGTTGTCGGTGGTCACGACGTCGACCTGACCGGTGCGCAGCGCGTCGGCGCACTTGGAGTAAACGTCGAACAGCGTGAGCTGAGCGGGATCGATGTATTTCCGGATGTTCTCCGCCGGGGTCGAACCCTGCACCGAGCACACTTTGGCCTTGGCGCCGCGTAGCGAGTCTGGCCCGGTGATGGCGGTGTTGTCGGACTTGACCATGAGCGACTGCCCGGCGAGGTAGTACGGGCCCGCGAAGCTGACCTGCTGACGGCGCTTGTCGTTGATCGTGTAGGTCGCCACTACCAGGTCCACTCTACCCTGCTTGATCAACTCCTCGCGCTGCGCGGAGGGCGACTCCACCCATTGCACCTTGTCCGGCGGGATCCCGAGCGCGCCGGCGATGATCCTGGCCACTTCGGTGTCGAAGCCGGTGAGGTTGCCGCTCAGGGTCTGCTGGCCGAACAGCGGCTGGTCGAACTTGGTGCCGATCCGGATGGTGTGGGCCTCAGCGAGCTTGGCCATCGTGGTGCCGGACTCGAAGTGGACACCTTGGGCGACCGACGGCGTCGAACCGCCACCACCGAGGTCCTGCTGCTGCCCGCATGCGGTCGTAGCCATGGCGAATGCGGCCATGGCTACCCCCAATCTTAGGACGGCCTTCCAGCGCATTCGCTACTCCTCATGTCAGTGCGGTGAACCTTAACCATCAATGAGTCAAGATCTTGCCGAGGAAATCCCTGGCGCGAACGGAGCGCGGCGCGGTGAAGAACTGATCGGGCACCGAGTCCTCGACGATCTCGCCGTCGGACATGAACACCACCCGGTGTGCGGCGCGGCGGGCGAATCCCATCTCATGGGTGACCACCAGCATGGTCATACCATCGCGCGCCAGCGACGTCATCACGTCGAGCACCTCCTGGACCATCTCGGGGTCCAGCGCCGAGGTCGGTTCGTCGAAGAGCATCACCTTCGGGCGCATGGCCAGCGCGCGGGCGATCGCGGCGCGCTGCTGCTGACCGCCGGAGAGCTGCGCGGGGTACTTGTCGGCCTGATCGCTGATCCCGACCCGGGTGAGTAGCTGCATCGCAGCCTCGTGCGCTTCGGGTTTGCTGATCCGGCGGACCCGCACCGGAGCGAGCTCGACGTTCTCCGCGATCGTCTTGTGGGCGAAGAGATTGAACTGCTGAAAGACCATGCCGACATCGGCCCGCAGCCGGGCCAGCGCCCGGCCTTCTTCG
>JAICSB010000529.1 GCA_025937115.1 Pseudonocardiaceae bacterium
ACCGGTGCTCGAGCAGGCGTAGAAACCGGTAGGAGGCCGCCAGGTTCGCTGCGTCGTCTCGACCGACATACCCGCCTTCGCCCAACGCGGCCAACGCCGCCACGGTGGGCGCGACCCGCAGCGACTCATCGGTGCGACCGTGCACCAGCTGCATCAGTTGCACAGCGAACTCCACGTCGCGCAGCCCGCCGTGACCCAGCTTCAGCTCCCGGTCCACCAGCTCAGCGGGCACGTGGTCGGCGACCCGGCGGCGCATCGCCTGAACCTCGGACACGAAGTTCTCCCGCTCCACCGCGGTCCACACCATCGGCCCGACGGCCGCCAGATAGCGCCCGCCGAGCTCGACGTCGCCAGCGACCGGACGGGCTTTGAGCAACGCTTGGAACTCCCAGGTCTTGGCCCAGCGGCGGTAGTAGGACAGGTGCCCTTGCAGCGTGCGCACCAGTGCGCCGGCCTTGCCCTCGGGCCGCAGGGCCGCGTCGACCTCGAAGCACGCCGACGCCACCCGCATCGTTGCCGACGCCAGCTTGGTGGCGGCACCCAGTTCGTCCTCGGAGTCACCCACGAAGATCACGTCAACGTCCGAGACGTAATTGAGTTCGGCCGCACCGCACTTGCCCATCCCGATCACAGCGAGTTGGGGTGGTTGACAGCCCGGAGTTACCTCCGCCATCCCGACTGCCACAGCAGCGCGCAGCACCCCAGCGGCGAGTTCGGCGAGCGCCGCTGCGACCTGTTCGAAGGGCACCACCGGCAATTCCGGCTCCACCACGGCAGCTAGGTCGGCGGCCGCGAGCTCGGTGATCAGCTCGCGGTAGGTCACCCGCAACGCTCGCTGGGCCGAGACGCCAGTCAGCGTCGCGCGGTTGGCTGCAGATGTGGGATCCGCACCGACCGCAACGAGCAACCGCTGCGCCGCCTGCGCTGCCCAGCCCGGGCTGATCGCCTCTGGACTGGCCAGCGCATGCCAACCCTGCGGGTTGGCGACCAGATGATCCCCGAGCGCGGTCGACGAACCCAACACCCCGAGCAACCGCCCACGCACCCCGCTGTCCCGGCGCATCAAGCCGTCGAGCTCGACCCAGCCGTCCCCGACGGCATGGCCAAGCCGGGCCAGGCTGCGCAACGCCAGGTTCGGGTCTGGCGCCCGGGACAACGCCCACAGGGTGTCCTCGGCATCTCGGCGGACCTGACCGTTATGCCACCACCCCAACCGCGTCAGAGTCTCGGCTGCGCCGCCGTCGGTAATCCCCAGCCGCGCCAGGGAAACTGCTGTCCGCTTGCCTTCGGTCACCAGCGCGCTCCAGACGCTAATGGCCCAGCAGCGGCAGAGCCGCACGGTCCCCGGCTGGGGCCAGCTCGCCTGCGGCCAACGCCACGAACCGAGTCGCCAACGGTTGCCATGTCTCCGCGATATCGGCGTGCACCTGCTCCAGATGATCAGCATCGAGCTGCCACAGTGGGAAAAACCCCGCGCCGTCACGGCGAACCCAGGACAGCACAGTGGCCGGCGAGGTCTCGATATGAAACTGGAGACCATAACCGGCGGTCCCGACGCGGAAAACCTGGTTCACCTGCCGTGGGGACGACGCGAGCAGGGTGGCTCCCGGCGGCAGCCGGTGTATCTCGTCGTGGTGGAACTGGATCACGTCAGGGGTCAGGGGCAGCTGCGCGAACAGCGGGTCATGTGCGGCAGCGTCGCGCTTGGCGATGAGGAGCGTGCCGGCCTCAGGACCGTCAACCGCCCGGCGGACCGCGCCACCGGTAGCCGCCGCCAGCAGCTGACCGCCAAGGCAGACCCCGAGCACCGGCAGCCGGCGAGCGACCGCGCCCGCGAGCAACCACCGCAGCCCGGCCAACCACGGATGATCGGCGTCGTCGTATGCGCCCATCTCGCCGCCCATGCAGACCACCCCGTCGACACCGTCGAGGCTGTCGGGAACCCCGTCGGCTGCGGGGCGACACCCCATGAGATGCGCGCCGGCGTCGGTCAGCCAATCGCCCAGCCGCTCCGGCGGGTCGACTTCGGAGGGCTGCAACACGAGCAGGCGAGTCGTCACCTTCGCCAGGCTAGCCGCGGTCTGGCGACAGAACGCAGAAAACCTTTCCGGATCGTCGGCGATCTCTCCGCGCGACAGCTCTGATTCTCCCGAACTCCACAGCGGAGTAGTTGGGGTGCGCTTCCACAGCTCGGCTGTGGAGTTCGGGAGACTGAGCGTCACGGGGCGGGCGTGAAGGCGATCTCTGCGGCGTCATGTACTGGGCGGAAGCCGATCCTCGGGTAGATCGCATTGCTGATCGGGTTCGCCAGGTCGGTGCTGAGCACCACGTGCTTCGCGCGGGACTGCTGTGCCCAGCTTGCGGCGGCCGCCGTGACCGCGCTGCCGTAGCCATGCCCGCGGTACTGCGGCGGGGTGTAAACCGGTCCGATCCGCGACATGCCGACCACCGGAACACTCACTGACGCCCAGGCCACCGACTCACCACCGACCTCCCACAGCATCGCCGCTGTGCCGGCAGCCAGACTACGGTTCACCTGTTGCAAGGCGGTCCCGTGGCCGCGCAGGCCACCGGTCGCCTCGTCGGCGAAGTCCTGCCGCCACTGCGCTAAGCGCTTGAGGTCGCTGGCGCCGGCCGGCCGTGCCGCACCCGGCATGCCGACCGGCGGGGTGAGCTGATGCAAAGCGAACACCCGTTGCGCCACCCGCTCGTGCACCGACGCCCCGGTGCTCTCCGCCCAGGATTGGGCGAATGCTTCTGCCTCGCGGCGCGGACCCACGGCGCCGGGCAACTGCGGGTGCGTGGATGCGAGCACTTCGACAGCCGCAGCGGCACAATCCGCTGGCAACCCGCTGACGATCAGATCCCGCGGCGGGGTGCACAGCGCCGCTGCGGCCAGCACGCC
>JAICSB010000772.1 GCA_025937115.1 Pseudonocardiaceae bacterium
ACCTGGCCGAAGCTAGTGGTGTCGCCCACGCAGGGTGACACCACGCAGACAGTCCAGACAGGAAGAGGCAGGGATCGTGGCTATTGCTAGGGGTCACCGGTTCGCCATCGACTTCGATGGCGCGTTTCCTCAGGGCTTGGTCCTGATTGGCGACGTGACACCGGACAACGAGTACCAGACACGCGAGGACAAGGCCGCTGGTCGACCGGTCCGACAAAAAACTGACCTGTTGACAGGTCAGCGGCAGTGGAAAGCCACCGTCACCGATCCAGACGAACCGAACGCTAAGCGCACGTCGTTTGAGATCACGTTCGTCGCCGATGTGCAACCGGTGCCGACGACCGGTGAAGTCCTGCCGGGTATGCGTCCCATCACTCTAGAGGGGCTGACGGCGGAACCCAAGGTGGCCGGTAACGGCGAATTCAAATACCAGTCCTATATCTATCGGGCAACCGGGTTCGCGGCAGCACCCAGCGCCAGCAGGGTTCGCCCACCGCAGATCAAACAGGCTGACACCGCGGGAGGCACTGATCAGCAGCATCGGGCCGCGTGAGTCCGGTGGTGGGTCCCCCCGAGTTCGCCCGGGTTCGAGGCACTGGTCGACAAGGTCGTCCAGCCCGCCGACCACCGGGTGGCTCCACTGACGATGCCGTGATGGCCTCCGAGCAGTGCGCTCGTGCATGGGAGGCGGCCTATCGGCACTACGGCCACATCTGGGAGTTGACCGCTCGCTCTCCCAAGGGAGATCCGGCCGCAGCGCGGGAGATGGCAGCGGCGTCCTGGGCGGTGGCAGCGGCCTGGCGACAGATCGAGGGCGCCACGACCTTGCCGTGGTGGACGCTCGCGGCCATCGAATCCGCCGCAGCGGCCTTCGAAGAACAGGCACGCAAATATGAAACGGGCGACGAAAGCGACAGCCATCCCGACGGGCATGACCACTGACCCAGGACTGCCACCGGGCACCCGGGTGCAACTCAAAGACGGAGTGAAACACAAGGGCACGGTGATGCCGTATATGCGTGAGACTTCGTTAGGTCTGCTCGGTCTTTTCCCGGTACGGCTCGATAGCTGGATATGGCAGACCTGCAACGCCAGCGATGTGATCGTGCTGGAGCTGAAGGACACCGACTGAGGGGAGTTCGCGGGGCAGGCGGAAGTGACCAATGCTGTTGGAGGGGAAGGAGGTGATGCTCCTGGGCTGGGGCAGAAGGCGGGGTGCGCTGCTCGCGCGGCGACGCGCACGCAGAGGGCGGGTGCTTCTGGCTTGGCAGATCTGCCGTCGATGCGGAAGCTATTCGTTCGTGCCGGCAGGGGCAGATCAGCTGTGCGGTAGCTGCCGCAGCCTGCACTAACACATGCCGCAAAGAAGTCGAGAAGAAAATTTCAACGCACCGGGGTGTGCGGTACTGCCGCACACCCTCATCAATCGCACGACCGACGTACGCGCAGAAGCGGAATCTCGGGCTACCAACCTATCCGCTTCTGCGCTGTCCACCCGAGTCAGGAGTGAACAGTAGTGAGGATACGCACAACGACCGGGCACGGCGCAAGCCCCCTGCCCGGTGGACATGAGAACCGCACTAACCACACGTGCCCGGCGATCA
>JAICSB010000730.1 GCA_025937115.1 Pseudonocardiaceae bacterium
CTGCAGCCGTTGGGTGCGCACCACCTGCTCGTAGGGCGTACCGGCCAGCGGCACCGTCTCGGCGGCGTCCCTTCCCCGGGAGCGACGACCCTCCCCGTCGCCATCGTGGCTCAACCGGACCACCGCGTTGCCGCTGGTATCGGCGATGAGGAAGACGACTTCCTGCGCGGCCAGCCGCTTGCCGAGCTCCGCTGCGAACACGTCCACAGCAGCCACCGGCGGCGCGACCTCCACCGCAGCGAGCAGCGAACGCAGCTCCAGGCGCCCGTCCGCGCGGTCCAGCATGCCAGAATCCTACTGACCAAGCCCCTTTCTCGCCGGGTGCGCCCGGCTACCCCGCCGGGCCGGCCGCGTACGTCCGACCCAGCGCCCGTCACGTCTCACTTGGCCAGCTGGACGGCGTTCCGCCCGCTCAACGGAAGGATCACTCACCCCGAACGTCAAGAGCAGGTTTATAGATCATCCATCGAGCACTCGAGCATCTGACGGGTTCGGCATCGACATGGGTCCGCCTCCGGAGTTGACTAGAACTAGTCGACCGACGTGGGGCTACCGGAGTCGCCATGATCGTTATCATCGGGTTGGTCATCCTCATCGCTGCCGTGGTGGTCGGGGTGGCGGGTGTGTTGAGCAAGGGGGGTACCGGCCACACGCTGACCGACCAGTTCGCGGTGTTCGGCTACCACGTCACCGGCTCCACCGGCCTGCTGTTCCTCTACGGCATCGTGGTCGGGGCGGTGGGCGTGTTCGGGTTGAGCCTGCTATTGGCGGGGGCCCGGCGGACCGCGCGTCGCGGCCGCACCGCCCGCAGCGAGCTCAAACAATCCCGTCGGGACACGGCCGTAGCCAACCAGGACCGTGACGACCTCGCTCAGGCGCGGCAGCGAGAGCGGGCAGACGCCGACGCGGATCTGAACCGCCGAGAAAGGCCTTCGAGCTAGCGGGAACACCAGCCAACGAGGCCCAATGGCAACACCACGCAGGCCGGCGCCGACACTAGCGACGCCGTTGAAACATCCACCGGCCAGCGAGACCTGAAGGAACCGTCATGTCAGAACCGGGATCGCCCGAGGTAGCTCCTGGAACGACCCCATCCGCCCACAGCACGGAGAGCCACCTCAACGGCGATGACTCACCTCAAGCAGCAACCCCAGCAAGGCCCACCCAGTCGACCCGCGGCCCCCGCCAGACCCCCGAAGGGCGCCGGCTGACCCAACGGATCTCGCTCCTGCTCGGTCAGCGGACGAGCCTCAGCCAAGTAATGCTGGTCGTCCTGAGCGCCGCGCTGATTCTCGGGCTGATCGGCCTCGCCGTTCACGCCCTATGGATCGTTGCCATCATCGTCATCGCCCTCGGCCTCGGTTATATCGCCGCCAACAGCCGACGTGACCGCACCGACGCCGTCAACCAGCGCCAAGAAGACGAGCTCGACACCGAACGACGCCGCTGACCGACAAGACGGCACCGCCGTTCGACCGAGGCTGCTGCAGCCGGCCGATGTCGGCGCAGCGGCTGCGGAAGGCGTTGTTCTCCGACACCCAGCTCTCCCGTGACGTACGGGCGCGAGCCGGCTCAGCCATGCCGACGTGCTGACGATCTGCTGACTACGCCAACCGACCCCCGGGCCAACGAGCGCGCCAGGGGGTCGGTGACGATCTCATGACCTGCACTTCTTCCCGTGGGCGATACTGGGATCGAACCAGTGACCTCCTCGGTGTGAACGAGGCGCTCTCCCGCTGAGCCAATCGCCCGGGAACCTGTGCAGCATACCGGATCAGCTGGTGACGAACGGCAGTCCCACCGACAGCTGCA
>JAICSB010000417.1 GCA_025937115.1 Pseudonocardiaceae bacterium
AGCCGGTTGGTGTTGAACCACTCGACCCAGTCCGCGGTGGCCAACTCGAGCTGTCCCACGGTGGCGAAGGGGCCGTCGTGCCAGACGCACTCGGTCTTGTACAGCCCGTTGGTGGACTCCGCCAGGGCATTGTCGTAGCTTTATCCGGCTAATCGGCGTCCTGGTGTGCCGTTTGGCCGGGTAATGGTGTCAGTTGCGGAGTCTGCGGAGTTGTTCTTCGTGGCTGCGGACTCGGTCGGCGAGGCTGTTCACTGCTGTGCGTAGGGTGGCGATCTCGTCGGTGATGGCGGTCATCGGTCCGTCCGGGCGGTGTTGGTGGTGTTCGACCAGGGCGCGTAGCGCGGTGTTGCGGTAGAGCGTGGAACGGCTGAGCCCGGTGGCGGTGGCGATGGCGGTGAACGTGACGGGTCGCCCGTCGCGGACCAGGTCGGTGCAGGCGCGCTCGACCGTGTTCAGCGTGTGGGTGTTGTTCATCCGGGGGTGGCCTCCGTGTCCGCGATCAGGGCGTCAAGGCGTGCGATGAGCTTGTGGTGGCGTTCGGCCTCGTCGATCCATCCTCGGTCCTCGGCGTCTCGGGCGAGCGCTTCGGCGTCGACGCGCTGGGCGGCCAGGATCGGCAAGGACGACGGGTCGGCCCGGTAGCTGGGGCAGTGTTCGCAGATGTTTGCGTAGCTGCAGGCGCCCTGGGCGGGCGCGCGCAGACAGAACCCGCCGGCCATGCGTGACTTCAACAGTGGCGTGCTGCGCCAGTCCTTGCCGCCGGTGATGTCGGCAAGCGGTAGTTGGACTCTCCCGGAAGGACTGTTTCCGGGGGCCGGCTCCTGGGCGGCCTGTTGCTTGGCGAGCTCCAGGGCGCGTTCGTACTCTTCGCGGACGGTGGTGTCGAACAGCCGCCCGTAGCGCAGGCTCATCTCGGCGGAGGCGTGTCCGAGCAACGCCATCAGGGCTTGCAGGGAGACCCCGGCGTTGACCAGCGCGGTGGCATAGGTGTGCCGCAGTTGGTGGGAGGTGACGTGCGCCAGGCCCGCGATGCCCGCAGCGTGGTCGAGCTCGCGGCGGACGCCCTGCTGGGTCAGTCTGCGTCCGAGGTAGGTGAACAGGAACTGCGCGGGACGTCGGTAGCGCGGGTGCGGCATCGGGCGGCCGTGGGATCGGATCGCGGTGATCCGGTCGACCAGCTCGAGGGTCTCGGTGTCCAGTGGGACCATCCGTTCGGTGGCCATCTTCCCGAGCGGGACCTTCAGCCAGGCGCCGTTGCCGTCGATCTCGTGCACGCAGTTCAGCTCCAGGTCGAGGAGCTCACCGATCCGCAGCCCGCAGGCCCGTTGCAGGCGCAGCGCAAGCGCGGCGAGCTCGTTGTCGGGATGCTCACTGAGCGCGGCGGACAGCCGCCGGTCGGCGTCGATGGGCAGGTAGCGCGGCAGGACCTGCGGGAGCTTGGGGATGTCGTCGCGGAAGATGACCTTGCGGGTCGGGGCGGCGTCCCAGCCCCACTCGGTGATGTCGGTCAGGAACGTCGCCACCGCAACCACGCGCCGGTTGCGGTCGCCGATGCTGATCGGCTGGCCGTCCTTCTCGCTGACCACATCGAGCAGCGAGGCGAGCCAGGGTTCGATGTGACGGCGCCGGTCCAGGTCTTTGACCGTGCTCAGATCCGGGTCGATGGTGGTCAAGAAGGCGCCGAAGTGCCTGAGCCGGGTCGCCATCGCCGAGACCGTCTTGGTGTGGCAGGTTGCCTTCTTGCGTTCCAGGTAGGCGATCATCTCGGTCCGGATCGGTGTGGTGACCTGCGCGAGCCGCTCGGCCAGCGGGGCCGGGCCACCGGAGCGGGGCAGGGAGTCCAGGATGCCGAGGTGGAACAACACGGTCTGGGTGGTGCTGATCGCCGAGAGGTAGTGGCGGTGGCTGGTCCCGGTGCGACGGGTCCGCTCGTGACAGGCTTCGGCAAACTCCTCCAGGTCGTCTTGGACCAGTTCCTCGATGCGTCGACCAGTCTGGATCAGTAACCGTGCCGGGACCTGCGAACCGGTGGCCAGGCGGGTCCGCGTCGTGAACCCGAGGGCCTCGGCAGCATCCAGGAATCGGTCGATCTCAGCCTTCAGTGGGCTGCCTTGGATCTCCCGCCACAGCGGCGAGAGCTTGCGTTCCAGCAGGTAGTCGTAACCGGGATGTAGTCCCTGGTGGAGCATCAGGAACGTGACGACCGGCCGGGTTGCCTTGTCCTCTGCCAGCCGGTCCTCCAACGGCTGGGAGGCCCATGTCTGGGGGTCAGGCCAGGCGCGGAAGAACCTTCGGGCGGCTCGCTCATACGAGAGGTTCCCGCGGCCGGTGGCGTGGAGGCGATCAAGGTAGGCGGCCAGCAGGTTCTGGCCCGGAAGACCGAACTCGGTGGTGTCGTCAGCGGTTCTGGGGGCGGAGGCGTTCGCGTGCTGCATCGAACTCGGCTTTCACGTGGGCCGGAGCCAGATGGACATACCGTGCGGTGGTGTCGACGTGCGCATGCCCGAGCAGCGCCTGCATCACCGCGAGATCGACGCCGGCCTCAGCCAGCACGGTGCCGAACGTGTGCCGCAGCGCGTGCGGGTGCCCACCCGTCACGCCGGTCAGCTCCCGGTGGTAGCGGAAGATCGTGCGCAGCCCCGCCGGAGTCAGGGGCTGCCCGCGGTGCGGGCCCTTGGCCACCAAGAACAGCCGCTCGGAGATCGACTCAGGTCGTTCAGCGAGCAGATACACGTCGACCACCGAGGCGACGTCGGCGTCCAGCGGGACGCGGCGCTGCTTGGCGCCCTTGCCCGTGACGGTGACCCAGCGACCGCCGATATCAACATCCTTGACGTCCAGACCGAGAACCTCACACGACCGCAGACCGCACCACAGCATCAGACCGGCGATCGCGCGGTCGCGCCAGGTGCGCAGACTCCCGACCAGCTCAGCGGCGTCCGAGGCCGACAACGCCGTCGGCAGCTTCCTCGGCTCCCGCAGCCGCAACGCCGAACGCGGCTTGCGTCGTCGTGTCGTGTGGGCGAGCATCCCGGACCGTTCCCCGGCCACCCTCCAGCGGGCCTCGCGACCCCGGGGCACCGGATTCTTCGCATCCGGAGACCGCAGCCCGGCGAAGGTGAACAGCCCGGAGATCGCCGCCAGCCGGCGGTTGATCGTGGTGGCTGCGTACCGATCCACCCGCTGCCCGTCCATCGTCACCACATTCGGCCCCGCCCGGCCCGGCACCGTCGCTTCCCGACACGCCCTCAGATAGTCGAGCAGGACGTTGGTGGTGACCGCCTCCGGAGCGAGGTCCTTCTCGGTCAACCAGCGACAGAACCCAAGCAGGTCATACCCATAGGCCCGAACCGTCGCGGGCGAGTAGTTCCGGTCCAACAAATGACCCAAGTACTCATTGACCAGCCCGAACCGCGCGGCCACCTCGCCGACGAGCACCCATCCCTCACCGCGTTCCTCAAGCCGCAGCGCCACCCCGGTATCCATAGGCAACAGATGTAGCACCACTGACCCGTCGCACCACAGCAGTGACCAGACCACGGCGTGTCGCTGACCTGCACAAACATGACGATTGGCCGGTTAAGAGGGAGTCCCCGACCGTGCCGATCGAGGCCAACGCGCCGGCGTCGTCGAGCCTGTCGACGTAGCGCAGCGCGGTATAGACCGATCCCGCATCTGAGTGGTGGATCAGGCCGGTCAGCCGCCCGTCGGGGTCGGCGTGTCCGGTCC
>JAICSB010000521.1 GCA_025937115.1 Pseudonocardiaceae bacterium
GACGACTACCGCTTCACCCGCCAGTACACCGACCGCCCGGTCAAGTTCTCGTTCACCGGACCGTTCTCGCTGTCGCACCGGATCCGGAACAAGGCCTACGCTAAGTCCGCCGATCTGGTCCGGGCGCTGGCTCAGGTGCTCAACGCCGAGGCACGGGCGTTGGCCGAGGCGGGTGCGAAGCTGCTCCAGATCGACGAACCGTTCCTGGCCGGGTGCCCCGAGGACGTGGCAGTGGCGGTCGAGGCGATCAACATCGTGACCCGAGGCGTCGATGTCCGATGGGGGCTGCACGTCTGCTACGGCAACCGCTACGCCCGGCCGTCCTGGGAAGGTCATTACGACTTCTTGTTCCCCGCGGTGCTCGACGCGAACGTGGATCAGCTTATCCTCGAATTTGGCCGCAAGGGCTACGAGGACCTGCACATGATCCAACGGCTCGGTTGGGACCGTGCGCTCGGGCTCGGTGTGGTGGATGTCAAGACCGAGGAGATCGAAACCGCGGAAGTGATCGCCCAGCGCATCCGCAAGGCACTGGAAACGTTCCCGGCCGATAAGTTGATTATCAATCCGGACTGCGGGTTGCGGCATCTTCCCGCCGATGTCGCCAGAGCGAAGCTCGCGGCGATGGTGCAAGGAACCATCGCCGTCCGCCGTACCCTGCCCGCCGCCCTAAGCCAGGAACCGCCGAGCCAGGAACCGACCGTCGAGCAAGGAGCGTGATCCAATGACCCAAATGGAGAGCATCGAGTACCTGTTCACCTCCGAGTCGGTGACCGAGGGACACCCGGACAAGATGGCCGACCAGATCTCCGACGCGGTGCTCGACGCAGCGCTGACGATGGACCCGAACTCGCGGGTGGCCTGCGAGACGCTGATCACCACCGGGATGGTCGTGCTGGCGGGGGAGATCACCACGCCGGGCACGCTGGACTACACCCAGATCGTGCGCGACACCATCTGCCGGATCGGCTATGACAACGGCAGCTTCGGCTTTGACGGGCACAGCTGCGCGGTGCTGACCGCGTTGGACAAGCAGTCACCCGACATCGCCCAAGGTGTCGATATGGCGGCTGAGCGGCGCGGCAAGCTGTCCGAGGACGAACTGGACAGCTCGGGTGCGGGTGATCAGGGGATGATGTTCGGCTACGCCACGCACGAGACCCCCGAGCTGATGCCGATGCCGATCGCGCTGGCGCACCGGCTGTCCAAGCGGTTGGCGACGGTGCGCAAGGACGGCACGCTGCCCTACCTGCGGCCGGACGGCAAGACCCAAGTCACCGTTCGCTACCGGGATCACGTTCCGATCGGGGTGGAGAAGGTGCTGATCTCCACCCAGCACGCCGAAGAGGTCACCTCAGAGGAGATCCGGGCGGACCTGTGGAAGCACGTGGTGCTCGCGGTACTGCCCGCCGACTTCTACAACGAGGCTGAGCTGGCGCGCAACCTGTTCGTCAACCCGACCGGGCGGTTCGTGATCGGCGGGCCGGTCGGTGATGCCGGGCTGACCGGCCGGAAGATCATCGTGGACACCTACGGTGGGTTCTCCCGGCATGGTGGCGGCGCGTTCTCCGGTAAAGATCCGTCCAAAGTGGACCGTTCCGCGGCGTACGCGGCCCGCTATGTGGCCAAGAACGTCGTGGCCGCCGGCTTGGCGGACCGGGTCGAGGTCCAGGTGGCCTACGCGATCGGGGTGGCCCGGCCGCTGTCGGTGTTCGTGGAGACCTTTGGCACCGAGCAGGTGCCCCGCACGACCATCGAGAAGCTGGTCGACGAGCACTTCGATCTGCGCCCGGCAGCGTTCCGCAGTTACCTGGGACTGCACCGGCCGATCTATGCTAAGACCGCCGCTTACGGCCACTTCGGACGCAACGACCCCGACTTCACCTGGGAGCGGACCGACAAAGCGGCGGAACTGCGCGAGTCCGCCGGGTTGCCGGCCAGCGCGCTACCGGCAGCGGTCTGAAGGAGGCTAAAGTGAGCATCATCGTTACGGGGTCGATCGCTACCGACTATCTGATGGTCTTTCCGGGCCGGTTCGCCGAGCAGATCATGCTCGATCAGCTGGACAACATCTCACTGTCCTTCCTCGTGGAAGATCTGGCGATCCGTCGGGGTGGGGCGGGCGCCAACATCGCCTTCAACCTGGGCTGCCTCGGGCTGGCGCCGGTGCTGGTGGGAGCGGTCGGTGCCGACTTCGCCGAATACGGGCAATGGTTGTCCGACCACGGGGTGGACATCAGCGCGGTGCACGTGTCGCAGACCAAGCACACCGCCCGGTTCCAGTGCACCACCGACTCCGACCAGAACCAGATCGCGTCGTTCTACGCCGGCGCGATGACCGAGTCCCGCGATATCGCGCTCAAACCGATCGTGGACCGCTTGGGCGGGACCGATCTCGTGGTAGTGGGCCCGAGCGACCCGGCGGCCATGCTGCGGCACAGCCAGGAATGCCGGGAGCACGGCTACCCCTTCGCCGCGGATCCCTCCCAGCAGCTCTCCTCGCTCGACGGCGAGGCGATCACGCAGCTGGTAGAAGGTGCGGCCTACCTGTTCACCAACACCTACGAGCGCGGCCTGCTCGAGCTCAGGACCGGCTGGGGTGACGAAGACATCCTGGCCCGGGTGGGCGTTTCGGTGATGACCCGGGGCGCCAAGGGCGTGACCGTGCAACGGCCAGGCGAACCGGTCATCTCGGTGACACCGCCGCAAGAGCTGGCTAAGGCCGATCCCACCGGTGTGGGCGACGCGTTTCGGGCGGGCTTCCTGGGTGGCGTCCGCTGGGGCGTGGGTGACGAGCGGGCGGCCCAGCTTGGCTGCATGCTGGCCACCCTGGTGATCGAGTCGGTCGGCACCCAGGAGCACAAGTTCGAACCCGCAACCTTCCTGGAGCGCTTCAGCGAAGCCTACGGGCCCGACAGCGCGGCCGAGGTGGCCGAGCACATCAACGCGTGACATGAC
>JAICSB010000023.1 GCA_025937115.1 Pseudonocardiaceae bacterium
CAGCCAAGGGCGCGACGTAGGACACCTGAACGGTCACCTGCTCGATGCTGCTCATGTCCACTAGGGGTCACTGCCCACCGCGCCGAGCCGAGTCCTGTATGTATGTGACCACCATCCACAGGCCTGCCGCAACACCCATACCGCACGGTCGCCAACCGGTCGCGCCGGGTGATTGCCACGGCGCCAGCGCCCCGATCAAGATCCACAGCGCATCAATGCGACCGGCATGCCTCCGTAGCGCAAGACGATGCATACCTGACTTCGCCGCTATCGCCAAGCCGGCTCTTCGCCCATGCCCGCGCTATCCCGCTGACCCTGACCCCTATCCAACGCGCCGTCTTCGCGGCGCCCGCCTGCCTCCGATGGCGGGTCGTCACGTCCGCGACTACTACAAGACCTCCGCCCCACCCCGTGGCCCTCGGTCGGCAACGGACCCACCCATCGGAACTGGATGCCCAGCCAGGAGGAGAACCACAGAATGGTTCCCACGTTCACGAAGTAACCGATCGATCAGGGAGGCGCCAAGCTCTACTCCGGCAGCATCGCCACGCCTACGCCGCAGACCTTCAACGTGGCCTCCACGTTTGACACCACGTGATCGAGTTGCACTCTCACCCTGGAAGTGTCTTCCAGGGTGAGAGGTGGAGCCGCCTCGGGGAATCGAACCCCGGACCTGCTCATTACGAGGAGGCTGTACCACGCCTACTACAGCATCTACCAGCGACAACAATTGCAGTTCTCACACCTTTGGGTGCAGTAAGCGGCACCGTGAGACCTGAGCCCGCACCACGTTTGATACCCACGCTGGGGCGTCAGCGCATGCTCAGATGATCCTCGTATACGAAGAGGGCCTTTCCCACGTCGACTGGGTGATATGCCCACTGAACGCGCACGGGAAGTGCTGGGCGCCATCGGCGGATCGGAATCGTTTCACCCGGCGCGATATTCCACTCCCACCGCGGCAGTAACTACCCGTCGAGGGTGTTCGCCGAGACTCAATAACGCCCTGGCCGAGTCGTTCTCGCTGCACTCAATATCGAACGCGTCCATTGCACGGCGTACCTCACTCAGCAACGCGCCATGACGGACGTTGCGCGCTATATCGAGTTTCGTTATAATGTTCAATGGCCCACTCGGGGCTCGACCACAAGAGTCCTAATGAAGTCTACGCCGAGCACTTGAACGATAGCTTCCAGCATAAAATAGCTCACTAAACAGCAGTCCAGAAAAGGCGGGGCCGCTCACACAGCGCGGAGAGGAGCAGCGGATGGCGACGATGGTGCTGGTGGCCGGGGCCTGGCTCGGTGGCTGGGCCTGGGAGCGGGTCACACCGAAACTGGTGGCTGCGGGCCACAATGTGTATCCGTTGACGCTGACTGGGTTAGGTGACCGGGCCCACTTGTCCTCGCCCCAAATCACGCTGAGCACGCATGTCACCGACATCGTCTCGGCGATTGAGTACGCCGACCTCCACGACGTCGTGTTGGTGGCGCACTCCTACTCGGGCGTGCCCGCGACCATCGCAGCCAACCTGATCCCGGACCGGATCAGCCGTGTGGTTTACGTGGCTGCGGTGGTGGCGCCAGCCGGCCGATCGCTGTTCGATGTCTTTCCGCCCGCCGCTGCGCAGGCGTTCCAGCAGTTGGCCGATGCCGACGGTGATGGCTGGCTGTTGCCGATGTTCAACGATGACATGCTGGACGCCTTCGCCGGTGCCCACGGCCTGTCGATGCAGGACCGTAGGTGGTTGCGCGCACGTGCGGCTGGCCAACCGATCGCCACCTACGGCGAGCTGGCGCCCGCCGATCTGAGCGCTGTGGGATCGTTGCCGCGCACCTACATCCTGTGCACCGGTGACCCGGGGCTCCCGCTCCCGGCTGGCGTCGAAGTCGTCAAGTTCGAGGCTGGCCACTGGCCGATGGCCTCCAAGCCAGCTGAGTTGGCGGCACTGCTGAGCCGCATCGTCACGGTGCCCGATGATTGACCGGGCCTTCCCATGCCTGTTCCGCTTAGCCAGTGCCGAATCCCGCTTAGCGGTGGCCAGCATTTCCTTCGGGCAGCGCCAGGGCCTTGCAAGTCTTGCGGTGTCAAGGTTCGTAAGATCGGTGTGCAGTGAGTGCTCCTCCTGTTCAACGGTTGATCAACAGAGGTGGCGGGGGGTGGCGTGCGATGTTGTGCGCCGATTGCGGGTTCGCTAACCCGGACACAGGTCGGTTCTGCGGCCAGTGCGGCTGCAGGATCGCTTCGTGCGAGCGCGCTGCCGTCGGCGAACGCCGGCAACTTACGGTCATGTTCTGTGACCTCGAGGGATCAACCGCTCTCTCCCAGCGGCTGGATCCCGAAGACCTACGCGATATCCTCCGTTCTTACTACGATGCCGTGTCTAGGTCAGTGTCGGCGTTGGATGGCCACGTGTCCCAGTACCTGGGTGACGGTGCCTTGGTGTTCTTCGGTTATCCCCACGCCCACGAGGACGATCCGCAACGAGCGGTATGGGCTGGTCTCGCGCTTTTGGCCGAAGTCTCCGTCCTGAATGAGGATTTTGCTCGACGCTATGAGCTCTGCGTGAGCGTTCGTATCGGCATCCACACGGGTCCGGTCGTTGCTGGTGACGTCAGCGCCAGTCAGGAAAAGGCCGTGGTGACGGCCGTAGGACCGACCACGAACATCGCCGCCCGCGTACAAGAGGCCGCTCCCTCCAATGGCGTGGCGATCACCCTTGCCACTCGCCGGCTCTTGGGCCATCACTTCGTGCTCGAACCCCTCGGCGCCCGAATCCTGAAGGGCATCGCTGAACCGATCGAGCTCTTTCATGTCAGAGGCGGCAAGGAAGCCGGCACCGACGGTGTCCGCGCCCTTCGCCACACCGACGGCGGGCTGGTAGGAAGGGCGGGTGAGATGGACCGCCTGCGCGAGCGTTGGCAGCTCGTACAAGCTGGCGGTGGCGAGGTCGTCTTAATCGGCGGTGAGCCGGGGATTGGGAAGACCAGGCTGGTGCACGCCCTCGGACAGCATGTACTTGACGATGGCGGTGTGCGCCTTAGTTGTCAGTGCTCGCCCTATCACAATACGAGTGCTTTCTATCCCGTCATCCGGTTGATTGATGACCTACTGGGTCTCGACCGCTACGCGCACGCTGAGCGCACTCTCCAGCGTCTGGAGGTTGGACTGCGGAAGCTTGGCTTCTCCGTTCCCCAAGACGTGCCGCCGTTCGCCGCGCTCATGATGGTGGAATTGCCGAGCGATTACCAGGCCCGGCCTTTGCGCCCAAACCAACTGCGACAAGCCAGCATCGAATCTGCGGTTCGGCTGCTCACCCGGATTTCGCAACTCACCCCGACATTGCTCGCAGTGGAAGACCTGCACTGGTCTGATGCTTCAACAACCGAGTTTATCGGTCTCCTTCTGGAGCACCCGATCCCACGCATGCTTGTCGTCGTGACTTTTCGGCCCGAGTTCTCGCCGCCTTGGCCGACGAGGCCATGGCTGGAGCTTTCGCTTCCACGCCTGGTCGATGATGCGGTGGAGGCCCTAGTGGTCCGTGTGGCAGGGGCGGGTGTGCCCCGTGAGGTCGTCAATCAGGTGCAGGTCAAGACTGACGGTGTACCGCTATTCGTCGAGGAGCTGACCGAGATGATCCTAAACTCGGGGGCACTCCGACGGCTGAACGGTTCCTTCGAGCTGGTCGGTTCGTTGCCAATTCACGAGATCCCGACCACGCTTAAAGATCTGCTGATGGCGCGCCTGGACAGGCTCGCCACGTTGAAGCCGCTCGCCCAAATCGCCGCTGTGCTTGGCAGAGAGTTCAGCCTCGAGCTGCTTCAGGCCGTCTCCCCCTATAACCAGGTCACAACCGCGAAGGGTCTGACCCAACTAATGAACTCCGGAGTGCTCAGATCCGAGGTCAGCCCAGCTAGCCAATCCGCCTATGCGTTCAACCATGCCCCCATCCGAGATGCAGCGCACGACACCTCCCCGAGGAAGGGACCCAGCCCACCTGGGGAGGTTGAGCTCCTCTCCGAGGAGGTGGCGGCCCAGACCAGCTACACGTTCAAACATATCCTCATCCGGGAGGCGGCCTACGAGTCCCTACTCAAGGCCACCCGCCGTGATTATCACGAGCGGGTGACGGAGGTGCTGATTGAACGCTTCGCCGAGCTGAGCGAGGCTCGCCCGGAACTCCTCGCCCATCACCTTAGCGAGGCTGGCTTGTTGGACGAGGCCATTTCCTACTGGCAGAAGGCGGCGGTCCAAGCCGTGGCCCGCTCGGCCAACGTGGAGGCGATAATGCATCTGGAGAAGGGGTTAGAACTTATCGCTAAGCTCTCCGAAGGCCCGGAGCGGGCCCAAAAAGAGCTTACGGCTCTCGTCACGTTGGCTAGCCCCCTTATTTCCCTAGAGGGCCACTCATCGGAGAAGGTGGGAATCCTGTGTGCACGGATCCGGAAGTTGTGCCGGCAACTGGGGGGTCGGCCGGAGCTCTTCCCCGCGCTCTTCGCTTTAGTTGGATTCTCCCTCACGAGAGGTGAGTTCGAGGTGGCGACCGAAGCGGGGATTAACCTCCTCGCCGTGGCTCAGGAGACTCGAGACTCGGGGCTGTTCATAGTAGGAAGCTTCGCGCTCGGGGCGACCCTCTACTACCGAGGCGAATCAGCCGCGGCCCGGGACCACCTCGAGCGAGGCGTCGGCACTTATCAACCCGAGGCGCACAGCTCCCTACGCTTTCAGTACCTGTTCGATCCAGGAGTGGGTTGCCGACGGGTACTTGCCGTAGTTCTGTGGCTACTCGGCCACCCTGATCAGTCCCTCCGGCACAGCTCGGAAGCGCTTGCCCTAGCCAGGGCTCAGCGGCACCCGTATGGTCTGGCCGCGGCCTTCCTTTTTGCGGCCGTGCTCCACCAATACCGTAGAGAGGCAGGCTTAGTCCGCCGACATGCCGAAGCGGCGATGGCCATCTCGGGCGAGTACGGCTTCCCGTATTGGTCACACTGGGCGAGGATCCTCCGGGACTGGGCGCTGGTCGAACAAGCCGCCGCGCTTGCATCCCGCAACGACCTCGCCAGCGCCGTTGACGACCTTAACGCTAGCGTGAGCGCCTACCAGCAGACAGGGCCCGGGGCGTTCCAACCCTACTGGATGGGTCTCCTCGCCGAGGCGCACCAGCAGACGGGCCAGGTCGAGCAGGGTCTCTCGCATGCAACTCGCGCTCTGAGCATGGTTGAGCGCAGCGGCGAGCGAGTCTGGGAAGCCGAGCTGCGCCGAATCCGAGGGGAACTCCTCCTTGACACCTCAAGGGCTAACGCCGCCGAAGCCGAGATCTGCTTCCGTCAGGCGCTAGACGTCGCGGCTGTCCAAGGCGCCAAGGCTTTAGGCCTGCGAGCAGCGACCAGCCTGGCTCGACTCCTGCAACAACAGGGTCGCGCGGGGCGGGGCCGAGCCGTGCTGGCCGCTATGTATGGTCAATTCACCGAAGGATTCGACACCCTAGACCTCAGGGCCGCCAAAACTCTACTCAAGGAGCTAACCTAAACGCTTCGGACTTGAGAGTGGCATTGATGCGGGCCCGCCAACATCCGACCCCGCCCCTGGCTCGGGCCTTGACCAGCTTAAACGCTGTTGTGCTTCCTCTCACTCATAGCCCGCCGTCCCGACATAGTTTTCGGACCAGTCGGCCATCCAGCGCCGCGAGGATTCACTCGGCCGCGACCTCCGGCTCCATGCTGGTGGCGATCAGACACTCGAGCGTCGCCCGGCGCTATCCCATCGACTTCGACGGCAGGTGTCCGGTCAGCGCATCGTCATCCGCCTGATCCAAGATGACCAGGCCCTCAGCCAGAGGTGTGCGCACGAAGCCCGGGCGAGCCACGGTCACCCCGATCGGTAACCCCATCATCTACAGCTCGCGGCGCAACGTCTCGAAGATCGCGACCACTGCGGGCTTGCTGGCGCAGTAGGGACCCCGAACGGTTTCGCCGTGAGCGCAGTCACCGAAGCGATGTTGACCACGTGTCCGGCGCCAGCCGTCACCAGATGCGGCACGAACGCCTGGATTCCATGCACCACGCCGAGCACGTTTATCGTCAGGGCGCGCTGCCAGTCCTGCGGGTCGATGCGCCACGGTTGCATGGGCCGGAGCTGAATCCGATGCTGCCACCCGCGCTGATTCGAGGTGGTCACCGAACAGGTTCTCCGCCACGGTGTCGCTCGTGCTGGCGCTCATCGATCTCGACGGAACACCAGTCGGCCTCATGCGGATGATCTTCTTTGGATCTCTGTCGACCCGAGACCGCCATCGACGAGACGCAACAATGCACCTGACTTCTCGGTGCACGAGAAACCGCGCGCACGAAAGCGTCACGGATGAGAGAATCGCGGGCACGCGGCCGAGCGGGCCGACCGCTGATGTGGGGAGAACCCCCAGTGAACACAGACGGCATTGATCAGGCGGCCTTTCATCCGCCCGGTCGGCACGGTAACGTTCATGCACACCGCTGAGGCTCAGCGGTGTGCCGAGCGGAATTACATCGGCCAGACGGTCAACCGCTGCGCCCGGCTGCGCGCCGTTGCGCATGGTGGCCAGGTCGTCGTTTCGGACAACTGCGAGCGTTCCGGTTCGGTGCTGTGAAAAGGATCGCGGTGACACGGCGAGGTGGCGGATGACCACAGGGAGCCGACGGACGGGTGTTGACGACCTCGCGATGTCCGCGCTAGATCCGTACCTGGAAACCATGGAGTTTGCCCGCGGGTCGTGCCTCATGCGCGAGGGCAGCTCCGGCGACGCGTGCTACGTCGTCACGTCCGGCCAGGTGCGCATCGAGGTAGAGCGGCCTGATACCGCCGGGGACGGTGTCGTGGCGCACTTGGGACCAGGTGAGGTGTGCGGAGAGTTCAGCGTCCTCGACGACAGCCCCCGCTCGGCCAGCGCTTACGCGCACACAGACGTGGTCGCGCGCAGGCTGTCGGTCCCGGCTCTGCGCACGCTCTGTGAGCAGGATCCCGCGACGGGGATTGCGGTACTGCGGTGGCTGTCAAGGCATGCCGCGCATAAGGCACGCGAGTTCTCGGCGAACCTGCAGGAGTTCCTCTTCACCGGCGAGCCCGATCCCGAGGCCGACGCGATGGTGGCCTCGGCGGTCGCGGTACAAGCCGGCTTCGTCTCTCTGGCGGAGAGGGCACCCGTCGCAACGTCCACCTGGGTGGATGCCGCCTGTGCGGTCATGCTCGCCGAGTCGACGGCGATCCGCGCCGCCGCCGACCGCATGGCCGACGGCATCACTCGTGCGGTCGAGGTGATCCAGCGCCACCCGGGAAAGGTGGTGGTGACCGGAATCGGCAAGTCCGGGCACGTCGGCAGGCGGATGGCGGCCACGTTGTGCAGCACCGGCACGCCGGCGGTGTTCCTCCACGCCACCGAGGCCGTCCACGGCGACCTGGGCGTCTACGTGCCGGGAGATCCGACAATCCTCATCTCTAACAGCGGTGCCACGGCCGAGCTTGTCCACCTGCTTCCGCTTCTCCGCGGCTGGAACTCGCCCACGATCGCCATCGTGGGCAAGCTGGCCACCCCGCTCGCGGAGCATGCGGACATCGTTCTCGACGGGCGGGTCGCCGCCGAGGCGGATCCGTTTAACCTGGTCCCAAGTTGCAGCACCGCCGTGGCCCAGAGTCTCGGCAACGCTTTGGCGCTGTGCCTGATGCAGGCGCGCGGCTTCACCGACAGGGACTTCGCCCGGTGCCATCCGGGCGGGCAGCTCGGCGCGCGCCTGAACGACGACGAACAGAGGTGATCCAGATGCTGTACCTGGACAGCGCACTTCCAGGCGAGGCGGCAACGGCCACGGAGATGGGCTTCGTGGCCGGGGTGACGACCAACCCAAAGCTGATGGCTGCCTCGGGTCGCGCGCCAGGGGAGACGTTGGCGCAGCTCTGCGAGTACGGGCCGGGGATCATCTTCTACCAGGTCACTGCCGACAACGTCGCGGGGCGGGAGAAAGAAGCCCAGGACGTCCATGCGATACGGCCCGAGCGAGTCGGTATCAAGATCCCATGCACCGCGGAGAACCTCGCCATGGCAGTACGCCTGCGCCGGAACGGCATCGGGCCGATCGGCATCACGGCGGTGTTCACCCCAGCACAGGTCGTACTAGCGGCCGAGGTGGGTGCGGAATTCGTCCTACCCTACGTCAACCGGCTGACCAGGTTGACTGGTGATGGGCTCGCCGTGGTCGCGGACATGGCGAGCGTGCTGCGCGGCTCGCGCACTCAGATCCTCGCCGCCAGCGTTAAGACCGCAGACGAGGCCGTGCAGACGCTGCGGGCCGGAGCTCAGCACCTGACGCTGCCGCTGAGCCTCCTTGAAGGCATGGGAGAGTCGCCGCATTCCCACAGAGCGATTGAGGAGTTCGCGCAGGCGATGCGGTAATCGTCGGAGGTTGATGCGTCCTCGCCAACCTGACCATGATTACTGGGGTGGCACAACCGTCTGGCAAGCTGGCGGACCAAATGCCCCGGGACCTACAAGTCAGCCGTTGCCACCGCGCCAGCTACCGACCCAACCCCTCTCTGTCAGAAGCTAGCGTGTCAGCAAGACGACACTGCTTCTGTCATGTAGGTGACAGCGGACCGGTGCGCTGGGTTGATAAGATACTGCTCGTCGACACACATAAAAGCAATTGTTGCGCTGGGAGACACCATGCCTGACGCTACTCTTCCTTTTCAACGATAGTTGTGGATATGCCGCGGGTGGTTGCGGGTGGAGTCTGGGCCGGGACCGTTGACCGTCGCGCTTACTTGGTTCACCAGGGGCGTCAAGTATTGTGGTTAATTCCGGAACCCAGCGCGTGCATCATACGACACTTATTGCGTCGGAGCGGCGGCGTGAGGCTGGAGCTGCAGACGGCCGCTGTGTTGGTTCGGGTGCGCGGGGCACCATGCTCGGCGCTGCGAAGTTACGGAGGTATGCAATGTCTGCAACGCTGACCGTCACCCTTCAGAAGACTGATCCAGGAGCGAGTAGAATAGATGAGCAGGTTGGCGTGGCAGCGGTCACAAGGCACAGCGATCGGACGTCGGCGGGCTCCAAGATTGACACCCCACGGGTGATCGGCGGTTGGCGGCGCTACGTTGATTTTGACTATGCGGCGACTACGCCATATCCCACGCCATATCCGGGAAATACCAAGCAGACATCTGTTTCTTTTTTAACCGTTCCTGTTACGTCCGACGAGTCGGCCAAAAGTAAACGCCGAGTCTGGCAAGCCCTTAGCCCAATACACCGCGCCTTGCTTGCCACTGATGGCTCATTCACGCTGTTACTTCAGGCGTTGGTCGACGAAGAGGTATGCGTTAAACCTTTGTGCCAAACCGTAGATCCGGCACCGACCGCCGACGAGAGGTTAGCCCTCAACGCCGGCGAAGATATCATGACACGGAGTGTGCTGCTGCACACATCAAGTGGGCGCAACCTCGTGTATGCGCAATCTCGTATCGTACCCCACCGCCTGAGCCAATTAATCGTCGACGAGCTACAGTCTGGCACTGTGTCAATTGGCTTACTCTTGCGCCGGACCAGGCATGAGTCATTTCGCGAACTCATCGATTGGGGTGAATGCGAACTGAGCACCGAAGGATGCGAAAAACTTGTTGAAAAACGTTGTATCTTTCGATCCTACGTTATCATTTCCGGCGGTCGGCCAGTGATGGAGGTCAGCGAATTCTTTTCACCAACCTTATTTGACGAATGTCGTGATTAAAACGGATTCGCCCGTGATCATTGTGGGCGCCGGTCCGGCCGGACTGACAGCCGCACTGGCATTGGCTCGACGCAATATCTGTAGCATCGTCCTACAGAAAGAGCCGGATATCGTTAGGCTAGGTTCGCGAGCCATCGTTACGCTCAAGACCACGCTGGAGGCCTTCAATGCGATAGCGCCCGGGGTGGGAACGGAACTCGCCCGTCGCGGCGTTACTTGGCACGTTAAGCGCACCTACTTCAAAAACCGACTGCTATTTAGCGAAGAATACCCTCAATGTCAGGGCGACGACCTGCCGCCGTTTGTGAATATTTCACAGGTCGAAGTCGATTCTGGCCTATACGAGGCTGCACGGAAGCTTTACCCAAACCTAATTACCTTCAGCTTTAATCGTACCGTCACTGGTCTTGAGCAAAATAAGCACGAGGTCATCTTGCAGACGGCGGAAGGTGGCGAATACCTCGCCGAGTACGTAATCGGCGCTGATGGCGGTAGGAGCACGATGCGCAAATTACTGAATGTAGGATTGACAGGGTTGCGCTCTACCAACCGCTTTTTGATTGTCGATGTCGAGGCTAAACTTGACGTCCCCAAGGAGCGCCGATTCTACTACAGCCCGCCATCTAATCCCGGTTTGCAGGCTTTTATGATGCCACAACCCGACGATGTCTGGCGACTCGATTGGCAAGTTCCACTCGGCTTTGAGCTCGACGATGAACGCATCAACGGTCGCTTGGAGTGGCGCATCCGTTCGCTCATCGGCCCAAACCAGCCATATAACATCAAATGGGCCACAGTATACAACTTCAATAACCTCAAAGCAGACACCTTCAATGTTGGACGCGTCTTTTTGGCCGGAGACGCGGCCCACTTGTTCAGTCCATTCGGCGGTCGCGGCCTTAACTCCGCGGTAGCCGACGCGAAGCATCTCGGCGATCTCCTGTCAGCGGTAATTGGGGAAGGCGCACCAATTGGTTCCCTCTCGGCTTACAACTCCGAGCGTCAGGCTGCAGCAGTAGCCAACCTGGCCGCAACCAGCCGTGTGTTACGGGTTATGGTACCGCGCAATCATTGGCATCGCCTCGTACGTTACGCGGCCATCCAAACCGCACCATATCTTCGCGCAGCTCAACGGCACATTGACTCCGGCCCTTACGCCACCACCAGCAAAACCTGCGACGGCGGCACTAAAATTTGACCTAAGCGGAGAGCAGTTCTTCAGCGCCTATAACTCCACTCCACGGCTTCAGCGCCTTCCATGACTCTACTCTGATTTCGGGGCCTCGACACTCCCGGCACCCACCCACACGGACAGGATCTCTAACGACGCCGCAGGCTCGCTTGATGCTACGGACCGGACCGCTCGATTGCTCACCTTGAAGGGCTTTCGGCGCTGCTACTCTTCAACGCCGGACATTTCTCCCCAATCTACGGCGAAAAGCATCCGTACAGCGGCCGTGGAGTTCCATCAGTTTGCCGTCAGATCCCTGAAGCTCCCATGCCTAGGAGCCGAAATAAACAACTACCGGTGTGCGCAAGACGATGGACTGGCCACCGTCTTGCGCGGACGCAGCCGGGCCCGCCTCAGCGTGCGCTCAGTTCGCCTTCGGTGACCACCGTATGCACGTCGATGGACCGGTTGCGCAGCATCCCGACAAAGCCCCAGATCAGCACCATTGCCGCGATGAACAGTGGCACGTGAAAAACGTAATCGATCACCAAGACGCCGAAGAAGCTGCTACCAAAGGAGCTCATGTGCAGCCCGATATGCGGGTACCACGACACCATCAACCACGCTAACGCTCCATAGATCGCAAACGCGTGGGCCCGCGACGCCACGGCGACGCGACGGACCGCGCTCCAGCCGAACGCAATGAAAGCGATTCCGGCGCCGAGCAAGAGCGAGTCCAGCGCATCCATGACGACAAAAAAGGGCAGCTGACCGCTGCTCGGTCCCGGCCCCGGCGGTGGCGGGAAGAAGAACCCGACGAGCAGGAACGCCGGGATGGCAACCGCGACGGTCACCAGGATAGCCTTGGTGCGCATGGACATAGCTAACCACTCCTTCTCCAAGTATGTGTGCTCTGTTCGGCCAGCATCAGGGACGGAGGACCGTTGCGCTGATACGCGCTGAATCGTTGGTCACCCGATCGGGGCTCCTTTCGCGTGCCGACAACCGGAATTGTCTCCGCCGTCACGTCGGCCCGCTGTCCCGTACCCGACATGGGCGGTGTCAGCTTGCCGACACCTTCGCGGGATCCTGGGCGAGGTCACGACCCAGGTGGGACAGGTGGTAGCGCTCGGCCATCTCAGAGCCCAGGACACCGGTGGAGACGACCCAGCTGTTGGGAATGCCGACGATTTTCGTTCCAGGAGGCGAAGTGCGATGTCACTCTCAGCGGGAGACATCGGCACTGAGCCGGTGGCGGTTGGGAATCTTTCATCGCGCGTTCTCGCTGCCGGGTGGGCTGGTGGGAGTTCTCGCATGTACGCAATCCCGTCAGCAGCTGACGGAAGAACCGCTTCGCGGACCTAGGGGAACGCTTGTCACCTCGACGGGGCTGTCGACGGCGCGGTCCGTTCGCGTAGGTCTGTCCGAACCTCTCGCACCACCCCTCGGGTCGCCTCGTCTGAGCGTCCGAATCGAATACGGCCAACCGATCTGTTCACCGATCACCCGTCGCCGGCATCGTCGGATTCGCCGCCTGCAACTCCCGGATCCTCGACTCGAACTCATCAGCCACCGAACCAGCCGGCGGATCTCCGCCCAATCCTCCACACCTAACACCCGCTTCCTCCCCAGCTCGGTTCAAGCCCGGGTCTCGGGGAAGCTGGTCAACTTTCAGTTGCCGTGCCGTGGTCAGTATTGGGCTGCCGATGACACAACGTGATCGGAAAGCGAGGTTGGCTGCGTAGAGGTGCTCAGTCCTTATCTCTCCAGTTGGGGTCAGCACCGAGCGCAACGAACTCGGCATTGCCGAGCCTCGAGGTTTACACAGGTAGCGATCCTTGATCGTTAGGAAGCCGTCACCGCCAGATCAACGGTGCACGGCCCAGCCAATCAGCCGATCAGCCAGGATCGCTTCCCGACGCCCCGGAGGACTCGACCGAACACCGCCTCGGGGAAATGACTGCAGCCCACGATGGTTTCGGAGCCCTCCATCTCGGCCAACAGCCGGTCACGCGTTCGGCGGGCGAGGCCGGGGTCGACATCGCCGAGAACGCTCCACTCCGGTTCGACGATCTGTGCCGGGCAGTGCAGGACATCACCTAGGATGACCGCCCTGGCCGAGCCAGATGAGATGATCACCGACTGGTGTCCGGGGGTGTGACCGGGTGTGGCCTGCACGTTGACTCCCGGCGCGATGACCTGACCGTCGGATGCGGTGTCGATTCGCCTCTCAAGCGGGATAAGGACCGACTCAGCGTCGGGTGCGAAGGCGTCGGGATTGTCCCGCCAGAACTCCCACTCGCCCCTGCCGACGAGGTGCCGTGCGCGGGCGAACGTAAGGGCACGCTCCTCTCCGCTTGTCGTCCAGCCAGCATGATCGGAATGCATGTGGGTGTAGATGACGGTGTCCACGTCCTGCGGGGAAACGCCGGCTTGCTCCAGGCTCTCCAGGAGGCAGCCGCCGCGCGCCCACACGAAGTCTGGGATCGCCACGCTGACATCGCCCAAACCGAGGTCGACGACGATCTTGCGGATTCCAGTTTCGATGAGGAAACCGCCAAGTGTCGTCACGTACCGGCCTTCGTTATCGAGCAAGCCACGGTGCGCCTGCCAAGCGGCCTCGTCCGATGCCGGAAACATGAGGGTGGGGGAGAAATGCGCTTCCCCGTCCGGCAGGAAAGTCAGCCGGATGTCACCAACGGCAATTGAGTCCTGCGGCGCGGGTTCCGCGGTCATCGGGTGCATCCATTCGCGTACGAGCCTACAGAAGAGGCTCAAGTATACAATGTCAGACCCGAAGCTGAGGCCGCCGCGGCGATTCGGGACTCAACCCGCTAGTTCTGCTGGTCTAGTTCTTTGACATAGTCCTTGATCTGCCATTTTGCATACGTGAGGTTGACTTCACCCCAGAATATCAGGGGATCAACGGTCGCGCAAGGGTATTGAGCTGAGCACAGGATGGCTTTAGGAACAGTCAATGTCTTCGACCGGCGCTTCGCGGAGTCGACCACCGGCAGCGGAAGGAGTTTGAAAGGTTGTGTCGCTTTGTGCCTATCCCACATTCATTAACCGAAGCTGACTCCAAGCCTTCGGGGGCGGACTCGGATCGCTCGGGTGCGCTCACCATGGGTCACTGGGGTTGGCCAGGGTAGTGTTGACTGCGACCTTACTTGGCGAAGGTGTTGGGTGCGGGGTGGCCGCGTCATGGGGCCCGCCAGCCAGGCACTCCGCAGCGCAGCGGGCCCGCTAAGCTGGTGGACGTCACCCTCGGCGCCGCGACTATCCAGCACATAACAGTTGTGTCATCCCAGCTGATCATGCTCGTAAGCACCAGCATGTTGGTCGCCTTCCCGTTCGGCGAGGGTCGTGCTGGCCACGGCGATTTGATGAGACCACGGGAACGGGTCCAGCCTGCCACCGCTTCGCACAGCGCAACTGCCCGACTACTTCGTTTCCAGGTGGCGAAGTGGGATGCCATTTCTCGGCGGTCAGCATCGGCGCAGGACCGCACGCTCCGCCAGCTGCAGCACTGGCACCAGACCAGCGCACGACACCAGGTTCGGTTCATCAAATGTCGCTGACACACCGCCGCGGTATGACAAGCTCGAACCTCGTAGATGCCCTTCGAACTCGGCTAGACAGACCCTAGACAGGTCCCTTCTTCCCAGCTCGGAGGGCCATCTACCCCTACCCCTCACCCCTCGCACCGAAATCTCATCGGTGGATCCAGGCTTCGAGACCCGATCACCTGATGCCTGGGCTAGGCCCGGCAGCGGATGCTTGAGTCAACGACCCGTCGCGGCGTGACCGCGTCACTTCCTTTTCTTCGTACGGAACCGTTGCCTTGCGGATAGAGCGCGTCACAGATTGCATACGCAGCACTCGTAGCAATGTGTGACAGGACGGACACGTTCCTGAGTTATTGTCATTTGCAGTATCGATGCGAATGCGCAGCGTGATAACTAGATAATCCATCGCGTTAGTCGATGCACTGGACGGTGCAGCCGTGCTAAAGTTCCTTGGGGCACATAGGCAGGACTGGGATGAAGATGAGTAAGGCACCGTCGCAGCCGCTCGACGGGCCGATTGAGAATGTGTTACAGGAGCTGCACGCACGGCTTCATCGTTTGACCGATGGGTCGATCGCCACTTATATTCCAGAGCTCGCCAGAGCTCGGTCGGAGTGGTTTGGCTTGAGCGTCACCACCCTCGATGGCCATATTTATGGGATCGGTGATTGGGAGCTGCCGTTCACTATCCAGTCGGTGTCGAAGCCCTTTGTCTATGCGCTGGCCCTTGCCGATCGGGGTGTCGATGCGGTGCACGAGTGCGTCGGCGTGGAGCCCACCGGCGACTCGTTCAACTCCATCACCATCGACGCCGCAACAGGGCGGCCGTTTAACCCCATGGTGAACGCTGGTGCCATTGTCACGACCAGCCTCGTCTCTGGAGATGACAGAGCGCAGCAGTTCACTCGCATCCGGCAGGGTTTGTCGATCTTCGCGGGACGAGACCTCGACGTGGATACCGGTGTCTTTACCTCCGAGCAGGCCACCGGCGACCGGAACCGCGCAATTGCCTACCTGATACGGACCTTCGGCCTGCTCGACGAGGATGTCGAGGCCATGCTCGACGTCTACTTTCGGTAGTGTTCCATCCTTGTCACGGGTCGTGATTTGGCGGTCATGGCGGCGACCCTGGCCAATGCTGGGGTCAATCCGGTCACAGGAGAGCGGGCCATGCCCGTTGCGGACGTGGGCCGGGTACTTACCGTGATGAGCACCTGCGGCATGTACGACTATGCCGGCGAGTGGCTCTTCCGGGTGGGGCTGCCAGCCAAGAGCGGGGTCTCCGGCGGCATTGCCGCAGTCTTGCCGGGCCAGTTGGGCATGGGTCTATACAGCCCGCTGCTGGATGCGCGGGGCAACAGTGTGCGCGGGATTGCCGCCTGCCAGGAGTTCTCTTCCGTGCTGGCGCTGCACCTGTTCCATCCCCGGGGCAGACCACCGTCGGGGCTTCGCCGCAGCTACCGCGGAGACGTCGTGCGGTCTCTGCGCTCTCGCAACATCCGGGAACGGGAGGTCCTCGCCCGCGCGGGACAGCGGATCGTGGCCCACGAGCTGCACGGCGACCAGACCTTCGTCACCGTGGAAAATCTCATCCAGGCGGTACGGGCGAACCTCGACGCTGCCTGCTGGGTCATTTTCGAGTTCCGGCGAGTCGGTCAGGTCAACCCGGCCGCGGAGAAACTGCTGCATGGCCTGGTTCGGCTGCTGGGTGATCGAGGTGTGGTCACCGTACTCGTCGACCCGCAGGCTCTGCCGCCGCTCGCTGGGCTGTCCCGCGTCGAGGGCGCAACGGTGCGTCGCTTCACCGATCTCGATAGTGCACTGGAGTGGTGCGAGCATTGCGTGTTGGCCCAAGAGGGAATCGACGACTTCCTGCCGGACGCTATGGTCCCATTGGAAAGCCAGGAACTTCTGCGGGATCTCCCAGCGGAATCCCTCGCAGTCGTGGAGGGCCTTCTTACGACCAAGGTCGTGACGCCTGGGTTAGTGCTTTTCGAAGAGGGCGACCCAGCCGATGCTTTGTATTTCGTCTCCGCGGGACAAGTCAGCGTTGACATCCTCGTTGGCCATCCCCCACGACGGGTACGCATCAGCACAGTGCCAGCCGGCCAGGCATTCGGGGAAATGGCACTCATTGACGGCGGAACCCGATCGAGCAGAATCGTGGTAGACCAGCCAACCCTGTGTCACGTCCTGTCCCTTCACGGGCTCAACACGTTGGGCGACAACCACCCAGATATCGCACTGATCCTCTTCCAGGCCATCGCACGAAGCCTATCAAGCAAACTTCGACACGCCAACCGCGAGATCCGCGCCCTCGCGGATTAACGATCGCAGTAATGGAAGGCAGCCGCGAGCCGATGCCGGGAATCGACCTCGGTGGCTAGTTCGTAGTGGCCGCGACGCAGGTTCTGGACGAACGCGTGCCCCG
>JAICSB010000548.1 GCA_025937115.1 Pseudonocardiaceae bacterium
ACGAGCTCAGCCACCTGCTCCTCGAACACGAGCTCACCGAGGTGCGGGAACTGGACGGCGTGCCGTTTCGAACCTGTCGGCCGGACGAGGAAGAGCAGGCGACCGCGTTCGGCGGCACGCTCATGCTGCCGAGACCGCTGCTCGTCAAAGCGGCCTCGCGAGGGTTAGGACCTGACGAGATCGCCGACCGCTACGGCGTCACCGTCGAAATGGCCCGCTTCCGATACAACACCACGGGCATCGCCAAGCAGATCCGACGTCGCACGAGTTAGCTGCTGTAAGTGTTATTGCGCGATCTCGTGAGACCGGCTCCGCTGTGGGAGACCTGGCTGGCACCGGCGACCCGTCCGCCGTGGTCGTTCGGTTCGGGCCACCGGCACTCCTCACAGTCCGGAGGGATGACCGCGTGTCAATCGACGCTGCAGCTCGGCCCACCGGGTGGCCCTAAACGTACGGTCACTCGGCACGACACCTGTGACTGCCGTAGACCACCGGCTCAACTTCGCAGCGGCTGGCACGCACTCATCTGCCGCGATGAGCGCGATCGGTATGCGCCCGACCTTCGGCTACTTGTGTCTCCAGGAAGCATCCGAGAGAGCGGGCACTTCGGCGCGCTGTGAATGCGGACGAAGTCGCTCGCCTGGGCGTTTCGGTTGTGCGTCGCATGCGGGACAAGTCAGCATGGAACGGCCGGCTCCGGTTCCGCGCTTCCTGTTTGGTCGTGGGTCGTTCCACGCTGGCGCGGACGGAGCCACACACGGAAGGAGCCGGCCGCCATGAGCAGTGTGACGCTGGAGCGGGGTGTTATCCACCTCGGGTTGGATGTGCATAAGGACACGATCACGGTGGGCGTGCTGCCGGCCGGGGCTGAGGGTGTCGCGATCGACCGGATCTGTTCGGATCCGGAGTCGGTGCGCCGGTTGATCAGTCGGTTCCCGGACCGCTCGCTGCTGCGGGTCTGTTATGAGGCCGGGCCGACCGGATATGGGCTGGCCCGGCAGTTGTGGTCGATGGGGGTCTCCTGTCAGGTGATCGCGCCGTCGCTGGTGCCGGTCGCCACGGGGGACCGGGTCAAGACCGACAAGCGGGATGCCCGCCGGCTGGCTCGGCTGCATCGCGCCGGTGAGTTGACCGCGATCTCGGTGCCGACGCCGTCGCAGGAAGCGGTGCGGGATTTATGCCGGGCCCGGCTGGATTTGCTGGTCGATCTGAATCGAGCGCGCCGGCGGCTGCTGTCGTTGTGCCTGCGGCACGGCATCGTCTACCAGGATGGGCAGAACTGGACGGCCAGGCATCGCAAGTGGCTGGGGACGGTCAGCTTTCCGGAGCCGGCCACGACCGCGACCTTCGCGCATTATCTCGGCGTGATCGATGTGCGGGACGCGCAGCTGGGCGCGCTTGAGAAAGACTTGATGCGCTGGCGCGCGCAGCCGGAATTCGCCGAGCCGACGGACCGGTTGGCCGCCTACCGCGGGGTCGCGGAGCTGACCGCGTTGTCGTTGGTCAGCGAGGTCGGGGACTGGCGCCGGTTCGCCACCGCCCCACAATTCATGAGCTACCTGGGGATGGTGCCTTCCGAGCATTCCTCCGGGCTGACCCAGCGCCGTGGTCATCTGACCAAGGCCGGCAACAGGGAGCTGCGCCGGCTGCTGATCGAAGCCGCCTGGCACTATCGGCACCCGCCCACGATCGGCGTGCAACTGGCGAGCCGGCAGCGCCGGGTCGAGGCCGAAACGATCGCCCGATCGTGGAAGGCGCAGCAACGGTTATGTGGCCGGTTCCACCGCCTCTCGAACCGGATCAACACCCGCAGCGTGGTGGCCAGCGCCATCGCCCGGGAGCTCGCCGGGTTCTTGTGGGCGGAGATGATCGCCTGACTATTCCCCCTGCAACCACTCGGTTTTTTCAGTAGGTCAGAATTCGAGCTGGTGGTCGAGCCGAGGATCGGCTGGTCGGCCACTCCCATCGTGAACGTGCCGGGACACCCGCCGTCGCAGGAACAAATCCCCGTCTAAATCCTTGTCCAGCCGGTGCGCCGCTTCGGTGACGGACGCGGCAAGTGCGGGGCCCGACCTGCGGATCGCAGACTTGCCGGTAACCAACCCGCGAACCTCAGAGTGGCGGTCTCACCGATCCACCTCGTGCCGGCACGTTCACCCCCACCCCCTGACGAACCGCCCGAGCGGCCAAGGCTGCGGGTGGCGGCTCGTCCCGGTCAACGTCGTTCGTCCTCGCACGCCCAAAAACCGGCGTGCTGCGGGCGCTCCACGTTGACCGCTCCCACACCACCACCGCAAACCGCCGCAATCCGGGCCGTAAATCGGGCAGCCCACCCACCACTTGACAGGCCGTTCCACCTCAGGATTCGGGCAAGGTGGCGGCTGCCCAGCATGCCGGCCTCATCGATCACCAGCAGGGCGCCGTCGGGGAGTCCGGCGGGTTGCCCGGTGGCCGGGTCGGGCCGGTCAAGGTCGAGTAGCAGCCGGGCAACGGTGAATGATGGGATGCCGGCGCCGGTGTGCAGTTCAGCGGCGGCGGTGGCTTTCACCGACGCGCCAAGGACCGGATGACCGGCGTGCTGCCAGGCTTGGTGGGCGACGGCGAGGCTGCGGGTCTTGCCCGCGCCGGGAACCCCGACGACGGTGTCGATCAGGTTGCCGCTGCGACACAGCTGGTTGATCATCAACCGTTGTTCGGTCGCGAGAGCGGGATGAGCGTGCACGATGCCCGCGAGTGTGCCGGCGTCGACCAGCCCGCGACCGGCGCGGCGGCCCTCGTCTGCGACCGTGA
>JAICSB010000532.1 GCA_025937115.1 Pseudonocardiaceae bacterium
ACGGCACGTTCCGCTCCGACGAGGAGCTGACCAAGCTCTACACCGAGGCCGGGCTGGACGAGGGCAAGGCCACCATCGCCTACTGCCGGATCGGTGAGCGCTCCAGCCACACCTGGTTCGCGCTGCACGAGTTGCTGGGCTATTCCGACGTCAAGAACTACGACGGTTCCTGGACTGAGTACGGCTCACTGGTCGGCGCACCGATCGAGCTCGGCAGCAAGGCCTGATCGACATGTGCGGAGCACCGGAACAGACCCAGGAATTGCCGCCGGGAACGGATCTGAGCAAGCACACCGTGCTGACCGGCACGGTGCGGACGGCCGGAGAGCCCATCGGAGGTGCTTTCGTACGGTTGCTCGACGGCACCGGCGAGTTCACCGCCGAGGTGGTGACCTCGGCCTCCGGGCAGTTCCGGTTCTTCGCCGCCCCGGGCAACTGGACCATCCGAGCACTACATCAATCCGGCACCGGCGAAGCACCGGTCACCGCTGACGGCCCGGGCCTGTTCCCCGTCGAGGTCACCGTGTAACACCGTAACTTTCCGGGGAGTTGGTGGTTCTTGAAGAGCCACCAACCTCTTCGGTGGCTAGGGCGGCGGGCAGGGCGACCTCGAGGGCGGCCATCAGGGCGTCGGGGGTCGGGGCGCGTTCGGGGTCGAGTAGCCACTGGACCTGCAGACCGTCGTAGACCGCGATGAGGAACGAGGCGACCTGCCGCGCGGTGGCGTCGGAAAGACCGTCGACCGAGCAGCGCACCATGTCGGCCACAGTGCCGCGCAGCCGCTCGTAGCACTCGGCGAGCTGAGCCCGCAGTTCCGGCACCCGCTCGGCTTGGGCCAGCGCCTCGACGAAGGCCACCATCAGCGGGCGGTACTGCTCGAAGGTGCTCACCAGCGCTACCCAGGAGGCCCGCACCCGCTGCACCGGGGTGGCGCTGGGATCGGCGAACACGATCCGGGTGATCTGCGCGATGTACTCGTCGAAGCACTGCTGCATCGCCCCGTTGAGCAACGCCTCCTTGGACCCGAAGTGGTAGCCGATGGAGGCCAGATTGGTGCCCGAGGCGGCCACCAGATCCCGGGCCGTGGTGCGCGCGTAGCCCCGTTCCAGCAAGCAGCGCCGAGCGCCGTCGAGCAGCGCCTCCCGGTGTCCCATAGTCCGGATACTACGGCGGTTAGACAAACGTATGTATATTCCTAGGCTATGGTGCGCATGCCGGCCCTCGCCCCACCGCCTCCCGGCCCGCCGCTGCCGGGATTCCTGCAGGCGGGACTGATCTGGCTGGATCCGGTTCGGTACGTGCAGGCCTGCCACCGCCGCTACGGCACGCTGTTCACTACCCGGATACCGGGAATCGGCACCCTGGTCTTTGTTACCGACCCGGATGACATCAGGTCGGTGATGCGTGGCGATCCGGCGCTCTTTCACGCCGGGGAAGCAGCCGCCCCGCTGAGCCAGGTCGTCGGGCCGAAGTCGATTCTCATGCTCGACGACGACAAGCACCGCCGCACCCGGGCGATGATGCTGCCTGCCTTTCACGGCGACTCGGTGCGCAGGCAGGTGGCCGAGATGGTCGCCATCACCGTCGACGAGGTCGCCCGATGGCCGGTGGGTGAGCAGTTCCCGCTGTTCCCCCGGATGCAGAAACTCACCCTCGAAGTCATCCTGCGCACCGTCATCGGGGTCCACGACGAACGCCGGCTCGCCGCGCTGCGGGCGGCGTTGCCGCCCATGCTCGATATCGGTTCCCCGCTGGAGCTGATCCCGCCGCCGCGAGTGCTGCTCCGTGTTGGCAGGTGGCGCCGGCGCGTGCAGCGCCGGGCCACCGCCCTGGCGCTGCTCACCGATGAGATCACCCGATGCCGCGCCGATCCACAGCTCGAGCAGCGGACCGACGCACTGGCGATGCTGGTGCGCGGCATCGACGGCGCCGACGCCCCGATGGCCGACGACGAACTCCTCGATCAGCTCGTCACGCTGCTGCTGGCCGGGCACGACACCACTGCCACCGCACTGTCCTGGGCTTTCGAGCGGCTGACCCGCCATCCCGCGCTGCTGCACCGCACCGCAGCGGCCGCGGCGGACGGCGACGACGCGTGGTTGGACGCGGTGTGCAAGGAGAGCCTGCGGGTGCGCCCAGTGGTCTTCGAGATCGGCCGCCAGCTGACCGCTCCGGTGCACCTGGCCGGGCACCGTATTCCAGCCGGCCACATCCTGGCTCCCAGCATCAACCTGGTGCACCACAGCAGCCGGCACTACCCGGACCCGGACGAGTTCCAGCCGCAGCGATTCCTCGATCAGCGGCCCGATCCGGCCATCTGGCTACCCTTCGGCGGCGGGGTCCGTCGCTGCCTCGGCGCCACCTTCGCCCTGGTGGAGATGCGCACGGTACTGCGGGAGGTCCTGCGGCGAGTCGAGCTCGCCGCCAGCACCGCGCCGGGCGAGCCGGTGCAGCCCCGCCATGTGACCATGGTGCCGCGCCACGGCGCGATGGTGACCGTGCGTCGCCACCTCACTGTCGCTGACCGCGTCGCGGCTGGCTGACCGGGCTCAGGCGCGACGGACCACAGCGCCGCCGCGAGCCCGCGAGATAGCTCTGCACAATCGCTCTTGAGCGTTATGGCAGGCTGTTCGCTCTAGCACGGACGGTAACCGGGGAGGAACGGACATGGGTCGGGTCGGGATAGCGATAGCTACCGGGGCGGTGCTGATCGGTGTACTCGGAGGCTGCGGGCAGGGCACCGCTACGGCGCCCGGTTCCAACTCGACCGGCCCGTCGGCGGCACCGGGAAAGGCGCCGGAACTGACCGTCCGCACGATCAGCGTCAAGGTCCGGGGCGGGAAGGCCAGCGGCGACACCGGCAAGGTGACCGTGCCCCTGGGTAGTCCCGTGATC
>JAICSB010000081.1 GCA_025937115.1 Pseudonocardiaceae bacterium
ACCCCGACCCCGACCCCGACCACCGAGCTCATCGACCGCTGGTGCTCGCGGGCTAGCCGCTCCCGACTCCCCGCGTTCGTCAAGGTCGCCAAGACCATCCGCAAGTTCCGCGACGGCATCCTCGCCGCCATCCGCCTTAAGATCAACAATGGTCGGGTCGAAGGACTCATGTAAAGGGCTCCGGCGCTTGATCGGCCCGGGGTTCCAGGGTTGCATGAGCATCCCGGCTGGTTCGGTGGGTGGCGTTGAGTAGAACTCTGAGGGAGGGCGGCGGAGTGTCGTCGTGTGGAGCCTCGTGTTGTTGATTGCCACCGCTGGTCTGGCCACGGATGAGGGAAGTGGGTCGGCCCTGTGAGGTCGGGCCCGGTTGCAGCACATGAGTGGGAGCCGTGATCAGGTTGCTCGCCACCTTGGGACCGTGGTCGGGGAGAGTTGCCGCCGCCTGCGCGGTCTGGCCGGAGTCAGTGAGTTCCGGTGGATCGGGGAGGTTGGGGTGGAGCGACGGCTGGTTGGTGTGGATCTGGGGATTGCGAGTGCGCACACGGTGCGGGTGCTCGCAGGGGATGGGCGGGAGGTGTGCCGGCGTCGGTGTGAGCCGACGGTGGCCAGCCTGAGCGTGGTGGAGGCGGCCGCGTTGGTGGGGGCGCCGGTAGGCACGGTGTTGGAGGTGGTGATCAAGCCGACCGGGCCGGCGTGGTTGCCGGTGGCGGTGTTTTTTATCCAGCGTGGGCATCGGGTGTTTAGGGTGTCCTCGGCGAAGGCGGCGGATCTGCGCCGGTTTTTGTCCCGGCACGCCAAGAGCAACGGTATCGACGCGGACACCCTGGCCCGGTTGCCGTTGATCGATCCGGGTGGATTGGCGCCGCTGGAGCTGCCCGGTCCGGAAGCCGCGGCGCTGGATCGTCGGGTCCGCGCGACCGATCGGTTCACCCAGTTGGGTGCCCAGCACAAGGTGCGGATCAAGGATCTGGTCCGCCAGTTGATGCCTTGTTCCCCGCTGGGTGGAGATCTCGGGGCCGCCGATCTGGCGGTGCTGGCACGGTGGGCCGACCCGCGGGCCCTGCTCAAGGCGGGTCCGGCCCGGCTGAGGGCGGTGATCGCGAAGGTCTCCCACGGTCAGCAGGGCGCCGAGCGCGCGCAGGCCTGGCGGGCAGCCGCGGCCGCCGCCGTGGAGCTCTACGCTGATCACCCCGCGGTGGCCTTCACCGACTTGGCTGCCGAGGTCGCCACCGAGGTCCGGCTGCTGCGGGCGACCCAGGCCGAGCTCGCGGTGCATGCCGAGCAGCGTGACGAGGCCTACCGCTGGGTCGATCTGGGTGGGTTGGCCCGCAGCCTGCCCGGTTTCGGGGACATCGGCGCGCCGGTGCTCGTCGCCGGGATGGGCCGGGCCGCCCGGTTCAGCAGCGGAGCGGCGTTCAAGTCCTTCACCGGGCTGGCCCCACGCGCCTCGGAAACCGGCAACACCGACCGCAAGGGCCAGCCGATGAGCAAGGCCGGGTCCTCGCTGCTGCGGGTCACCCTGATCCGGGCCGCCGACCACGCCCGCAAACAGGACCCGCAACTGGCCAAGATCTACCACACCCAGATGGTCGAGCGCGGCGCCGAGCACCTCAAAGCACTCTGCGTGGTCGCCGGCACGCTCGCCGAACGCGCCTGGGCGGTGCTGCACCGGCAGATGCCCTATGTCATCTGCGACACCCACGGGGGCCCGGTCACCCCCCAGGAGGCCACCCAGATCATCGCTGAGCACTTCACCGTCCCGATCGAGGTCCGCCGTCGACGCCGCGGCACCAAAACCCCGAAACCGAGGAAGCCTCGGGTGGGGAAGGCCCCTCAGCAAGCCCACACCGGGGCATGACAAGTCAGACACCCCACAGGAGCGTCGACGAACGAGGCGACCTTCCCCGCATCCGATCGTGCGCGCGTCCCCACGAGCCGGTCAAGCCCCCCACCCAACCGAGCGGGTTCGGGCTGCGCGTCACCTAGGGCAGGCCCCCGCCTGCCCGAAACAGCCTGCCCAGGGACGGCAGAGGCTCACGGGTCAAGGGCGGCCACAGGCCGTCGCGCGTCGCGCAACGATGCGCAGCACCCTTGACGCGGGAGGGGCCGGCCCGTACACCGCGCAGCCCGAACCCGCGCCCCCCTGACACCCGATCCCCGATAGGGAATCAACAACCACGTCCGCCTGATCATCCGACGGGCTTACGGCTTCCACTGCGCCACCGCCGCCCTCGCCTTGGTGATGCTCTCCTGCGGACCGATCACCCCGCGCCTGCCATAGGAGCACCCGCTCTGACTCGTCGCGGGGGCGTGGCACTCTGTGGCGTTGACCCAAGCCTGCAGTGGAGGATGCCGCACATGCCCGAACCCGGCCTGCTGCCCTTCCTTGTGACCAACGTCGCCGACGATGAGGTCGTGCTTCGCTGCACCGAGCAGGCCGCGATGGCTGATGTGGCCGCGGTCCTGCAGTTGTGCGCGGCGGGCAGGCTGCGCTGTAGTGAGAAGACGCGCCGGCCCTCGGCCGCCACCGTGGCAGCGGTCGAGCAAGCCCTATGGGCCGGTGACTTCTACAACGGCGAGGCGATGGCCTCGTTCGCCTGGCCGCTGCTGCTACAGGGGGGCGGACTCGCCGAGCTGGCCGGGAGCAAGATGGTGCTCACCGAGCGCGGGAACAAGGCCCTGCGCACCCCGGCAGCGGAGACAATCCGCCACTTATGGCGCCGGTGGGTCACCGCGGGTCTAATCGATGAGTTCAGCCGGATCGACACCATCAAGGGCCAACGCAAGGCCAGAGCGCTCACCGCGGTCAAAACCCGTCGCGGCGTGGTCGCCCAGGCGCTCGCGCAGTACTGCCCGGAAGGTCAGTGGGTGGCCATCGAGGAGTTGTTCGCCGCCATGCGCCGAGGCGGGCACGACCCGGAGGTCTCCCGAGGCACCAACATCTGGAAGCTCTACCTCGACGATCCCGAGCACGGCAGCCTCGGCTACGACGGTCACCACGGCTGGGCGGTGCTGCAGGGCCGCTACACCCTGGCCGTCCTGTTCGAATACGCCGCCACGCTAGGGTTAGTCGACGCCGGTTACACCGACCCCGAAGATGCTCGCGTGGGCGACCTCCCGGACTACCTGGACGACTACTACCAGGGTCCCTTATCGCGCTACGACGGCCTACTCGCGGTGCGGCTGACCCCGCTCGGCTCCTACGCGCTGGGGCTGAGCACCACCTACCAGCCCAGCCCGACACTCCGGGGCGAGCGCGACGGGATCGAGTTAAAGGTGCTAAACAACCTAGACGTGGTGGTCACCGGGAAGTTGATGCCCGCCGACACCATGCTGCTCGACGCGTTCGCTGAACGAACCTCCGACCGCGTCTGGACACTGACCACCTCGACCGCCCTCGCCGCGCTCGACACCGGTCGGCAGTTGGGCGAGCTGGCCACGTTCCTGCACCGTGCTCAACACCAGCTACCCCAGACCGTAACCCAGTTCCTCACCGACCTCGCCAGCCGTACCAGCCGCCTGTCCAACCACGGGCTGATCCGGCTGATCGAATGCACCGATCCAGCCCTCGCAGTCATGATCGCCCGGGACCGCGCGACCTCGCAACTATGCCGGCCAGTCGGTGACCGCCACCTCGTCGTACCGGTAGAACACGACACCGCCTTCCGCAAGGCCGTGCAAACCCTCGGCTACGCACTTCCACCGAACAAGTAGCTCTCCACCCAGTGCACCTGACCAACCCACCCGCAAGATCCCAACCCCCGACCCCCACTAGTAACCCGCAACCCGGTCACCCGGTCTCCCACAACTGGCGGTGCTCACTAGGTTGCGGGTACCGGTGCTGATGGGCGGCCCTCCTGCGTGGGAACCGCCTAAATGTGTGTTATTTCTCAAGGCTTACCTGCGCGAGACGCTTGGCCGTGTCGTAGATCAAACCCGTCAGCGCGCAGAATAGCGGAGGGATGGATCCGTAGTCCTTGTGCGCGCCGATGCAGTACAACGTCGTGCGGCCGCGCAAGAACTCCTCCGCGTCGAACGGCACGTCGTCGGGACCGAGCTCGACGACTTCACGCGCACCGGGCGAACCCAAAAAATCGAAGGTCTGCGCCAAGGTCGCGAACACCCGACTCCCCGAAACCGGTCATACGAGTCGAGGATCTGCGAGAGCTTATCTGCCCACCCGCACAGCTCTGGATCATCGATAGCCATCAGCAGCTTGACCGCCGTACGGTCCTTCGGCTTGTTCGCCCACTCCTCGACTGTCATCAACGAGGCGCCGGCATAAGCGGCGAGCAGCACCTCGTTTGCTTGGTTCGTCCAAACTCACGGGCGGCTGCGTTGCCCGCTCCCCCGGCCGCCGATCCACTCGATAGGTAGCCGGCGCGGTTGATCGCCGTCGCACGGTCCTGGCAACCCGCCACTGGATTCCATCGTAGCGACGACGGCTCGCCGCCCAAACTTTTCGGGTGGAACAGGAACCGGGCCTCGGTTGCGCCGACGCGCGCTGCAGTGTGCTCGATTACGTCGAACTTCGTGCCCGTCGCGATCACCGGGCCGCGAAAATCCTTGATCATCTCGTTGAGACGGATCGTTTCACCCTCACCAGGAGATCGCGGTAGGGACCGCCCTTGCGGGCGGTCCCTACCGCGATCCACCAGGAGGCCCCCAAGACGATCTGGCTATCTCCAGCTTCGCCGTAATCCTGGTCGTGGCCGCGGGCTCTCAGCTTGGTAACCAAGCGCCACGCTGACTTCATGTACCTGCTTTCTTGAGGTTCTCAATACCGGCCGCGTCCACTTGGCTGACTTGCGAACGGCACGGGCGCTGAGGTCCGCGTTGACGTGGGCGCGGCTTGCCCAACCTTTGCGCTTGTCGCCCTTAGCCGAGCCCAAGCTGAAACCGTGGAGCCTGTAGCCGGGGAATCTTCCTAGGATAATGAAACCCGTGATGAGAATAAAACAAGTTGAGATATAAGAGTCTCAGCGTGCCCTGTGTTATCGAATGGTTTTATCGATTACGTTGATTTTATATCGATTACGGTTACTCGCAATCATGGAGTTACAACGTTCGGCGGGCGATGAGCGCGAGGTCCCGATACTCTGGCTCGCGCCGAGTTTCAATAGAGCGCCGATGAGCGGGCTGAGGCGTTCACGGGCTCGTGTGGACCGAAGCTCGCGCACTTCGTTGATGGCCCGAGCCGCCAGCTCCACTCCCCCGACTGTCCCCAGCCTGCACGTGAAACTGCGCAAGGATGATGCGGCCGAGGACGGCTTGGCGGCGATCGTGAGAGTCGTTCCACCGACCTACCGCATTCGACACGGGCCGCTCGGGGACGTCTGTGCGGTCGAGGTACATCGCGGTCAGCGCAGTGACCGAGTCCATGTCCGCCTGGTCGTCGACATGAGGTGCATGCCATCCGCGCTCCGACGTCGACACGCCCGCGAGGTATGCAGCCTTCGCGTACTGGAAGCCGTCACCGGCGTTGCCGAGGGTGATCGTGCGAGTCGAACGCAGCTCAGGCCGTGACATTGTGTAGATCCGCGAGTCCGACCATCAGCGCTGACTGAAGGGCCTCCGGCGCCGGGTACCTTCAGCAACCTCTCGGTTCGTTGGGCGACCGGACTGATCACTGCTGCTCCCCCGCCGTAGTAGCGCGCGTCGCTCTCCAGCGCTAGCGTCAGGCGATCTATCGCGTCGATGTCTGCTTGGCAAGAGGTTCATAGGCAATGGTGTCGGGTGTTCGGGCGTCAGGTAGTTTGCGTACTTCAGCGAGATCGGCGCACCGAACAGAGCAGAAGTCGTTGCCGCGGCAAGAAGCGCGCGACGCCTCATGTCCTCAGTCACCTCGTCGAACAGCATCGGCCCCTCGTCGCCACCAGCGTAAGTAAGGCCCGTCGCTCCACGCGATACTCCGAGATCCTCTGCACCCCGAACGAGTACCTCATAGCTCTGCACCTGCCGCGCCTGAGGATCTCCGACACCTCGGACTGTCTGCGTCCGACCAGCTCAGCGAGGCAGCGGTGTGACACGCCATGGTCGACGAGCAGTAGGTAGACGCGCCGATGTTGCGTTGCGGGAGCGCGTGCACCATCGCCTGACTCTCGAAGACAGCCGAGTCGATCCCCTGGATCGCGGTGACAAATCCTGGACGACGCACCTGTATCTTCAGTGGGACCATACGCGAGAGGTCAAGACGAAGATCGTTGACATATTGGGTCCACATGCCTCTATCACAAGATTGCTGGCGGTCCAAGATCAACCGACGGCGGCGTGTTTGGCTCCCAGATCCACACTCAGCGGTGATCATTTGCTCGCCGGTACAACCACCCTCGGCACTGGTACTTTCACTTCACCCGATCGATGGACCCGGCTGCCTCTTGACTGGCCGTTAATCACTGCTCCGTAGAAAAACAACAACACACACGCACGGCGCACCGCCGACCGGTGCACTGATAAATGCAACCGTTCGGCGCGCACATCGGCGTGGCGGCTTGGAACATGGCCAGACCACTGACACCATGCGTGGATGGTTGCAGAACGCATAGCCGTGGCCGCGCAGAAAGGCGGCGTCGCCAAGTCGTTTACTTCCATCAACCTGGCAACAGGACTAGTCTACGCGTCGTGGCGATGCCTGCTTGTCGACTGCGATGCACAGGCAAACACGACATCGATGTTCTTCGATCTCAACGACATCGAAGTCGATCTCTACGACGTTGTCGCGCGTGGCGTTGACGCTCGTAAGGCCGTGAGATCAACACGAATCAGCGGGCTCGATCTGTTACCCAGCAGCCTTGCCGTCGCGCGACTCGACCACGAGATGATTTCGATGCACCGCCGCGAGGCAAGGGTGTTCGAGGCACTCGAACCGTTGCTGGATGACTACAGCGTCATCATCTTCGACTTGCCGCCAGCGCTAAACGCCGTTGTGATTTCTGCGTTGAGCGCGGCGACGTCGTTACTCGTTCCGACCGACGCGAGTCAGTGGGGCCTCCGCGGCGCGGAGATGTTTCTCGAGTGGAGTGACGAGTTACGGCGCGCCCGCGTGTTGGACGCAGAACTTCTCGGCGTGCTTCTGACGAAGGTGGAGTCCGGCACGCGAATCACACGAGAGATCAGAGTGTCGCTACGCGAGTCGGGGCTGCCGACGTTCGACACTCAGATCCCCAAACGAACAGGAGCGGAACGCATGGTCGCGCAGCGCCAGGTGATCGGCGATCCAGACACCGATGCGGATATCAACGAGGCGTACGTCGCTCTGACGAAGGAAGTCATCGAACGGGTCAACGCCGCCCGCAGCCGTCGCTCTCGGCACTCGAAGGAGTAGCAGTCATGGCACGAGATCGCCGATCCACCGAGACCATCACCGCGCTGCTCAGCTCCGCGCCGGTGCTCGCGCCTGTACCTGACGGGGAGGAACGAGTTGGGGGGAGCAGCTTCTCAGTTAAAACCGCAGAGGTCCCAGTAACCGCACCGGTCCATCCAGTAGCCACCAGTCCTGACGACTACGACGAAGTTGACCTTGAAGCCTTCGAGCTTGAGGTTAATGTGCCGCTCGTGCGACCACGGCGCCGCAAGGAGGTCGATTACCAGACCGTACGCATCAACCGGCCAACGGCGCGCATCCTGCGACAACAATGGCTCGCCGCCCGTTCGATCGATCCACTTGTCTCTTTCACTGAATTTGCGACCATCGTCGCGCAGAAGGGCCTTCGCACACTCGCGGAGGAGCGGAGACGTGAGGACCCTGATTTATTCGACTGACGTGTAGATGTCCGGCCAACGGCGGTGTCGCCCGGACATCTCACGTCACTTGGCTGCGGGCACCGGATTTCTCAGCGGCGTATGAGCACTGTAGTCTCAGTCTGGATCCACCGCCCCCTGCGCTACCGCGACGACACCCATATCGCCCACGAGCACATCCCAAGCGAGTCGTGGCGCCCGAACGTCGAGCTGCACGCCGGCGGCCACTGACGTTAAGTCCGCGCACCATTGTCGATATCTCCGCGCTCAACAGCCCCGTTCCGTGTGGAGCGACAGAAAAACGACAGTGACTCGGCGCCACGAAAATGACAGTGACGCTGTCGGTTCGGTCACCGCCAGGCGCCCACCCCTGGCCAAGAGTGAGTGCCGCTGGCCAGGCCGTGGCCAGCCTTCACTGTCCCGGTGGTTGCCCGTGGCCTGGGTTCCACAAGCAGCGAGCCGGGTCGTACCGGCACGCTGCTTATCGAACGGAGTTCCGCGACGCGCTGACCTCCGGATGAGTGGCGCGCTTCGGGTGTTCGTGAGTGGTGTCGGAAAGGGTTCGGTTTCGGGACGAATAACGCCTGTTGTCGGCTCCCGTCAACTGAGCCGTTGGGTCGCCCTCGGTCGCCGGCGTCGGCCACGCTGTTGAGCGCGGAGATATTGATCGGCGGGTTGGCAGACTTCCTGTCAGTGATCCGGCGGTACCGGTTGGCGGCGGGGCCGTACTCGGTGTTATTGGTCGCGTCGCGGGCCGGTGGTGAGCAGTGCGCCGACCAGGTCGGGGCGGCTCCAGTTCGGGCAGTGATCGGTGAGCAGTTCGAGGAGTTCGATGGACTGCACAGGGAAGCTGGGGGAGAGCAGCTCGGGCCTGCGGTCTGCGGTGGCGCGGATGTAGGTGACGGGCAGGGTGTTGAGTGGAGCAATCGTAGAACAGCGAGGTTCGGGGCGGCGGTCGGGTCGAGCATGCCGTCGGCGCGCGTGCCCGGCCAGGATGGCTTGCCATCCTGTGGGATGGTGTTAGGATGGTACCTAGATGGTGAGGGGAGGGCGCATGGCCGAAGTCGACAGGAACGAGAAAATCACCGTCGACAAGGATTTCTACGCCAACCGCACGGCGATCCGGCGCCAGCCGGAGACCTAGGCGGCCGCGGTGAACGGTGGCGCGCCGGACGTTGACGCTCGGCACACAGCACCTCAGCTGCCGTGACCTGAGGACTCCGCGACGCGGGGCAGATGGTCGAGCTGCGCGTCCTTGGACTGGCGACCGTCGCTGACGACGTCACCCCCGAGTTCGCACTAGCGACGATCGCCTCCGTCGTGAACGGTCAAGGTTGCCCTCGTCCCCCCGCACCACCACCTGAGTTGCTGCCGCGCCAGCAAGCGTGCTGGCAGTCATCACACGGCGCCGACCGACCGGTCGACGCCGACGTCATACCTCGAAGGGGCTCCCATGGAAGACCACCGCACCACCGGCATGTCCGAAGCACTCAGACTCACCCGCGCAGGGCAGCTGACGGAGGCGTTCGCGCTCCTGCAGCGCACGCTCGGTGCCGCACCTCCCGTCCCACCCGCCGGGCCGCACGGCACCGGCCCGGGAATCCCCGGGCTCACACTCGGCGGCGCGCTGCCGGGTGGCCACCACGTCCCACCCGCGAGGCAGCACGCCCCGCCGGGCCCCAGCGGGCTGGTCGATAAGCTCGGGGGCGCGCTGATCTCGAAACCGGGCGCGGGCCTGTCCAGTGGACTGCCCGACTTGTTGGGGAACCTGCCCACCGCTGGCCGCGGAGCCGCGCGCCCCGGGGCGGCCGGCGCGGCCGCCGCCCCCGGCGGCGAGATCCTTCACCTCAGCCACACCGAGCCGGCTGGGACCCGCAGTTACGACCTCTACATCCCCACCGGCTACACCGGGGCGCCGGTACCCCTGGTCGTCATGCTGCACGGTGGCAAGCAGGACGCCACCGACTTCGCCGCCGGCACCCGGATGAACGACCTCGCCGAACAGCACACGTTCCTCGTCGCCTACCCCCAACAGTCCGGCGCTGCCAACAGCGGCGGCTACTGGAACTGGTTCTCCCCCGCCGACCAGCAGGCCGGCGCCGGCGAGCCGGCGATCATCGCCGGCATCACCCGCCAGATCACGACCGACCACGCGGTCAACCCAACCCAGGTATACGTCGCAGGGCTGTCCGCCGGCGGCGCAATGGCAGCGGTGATGGCCGCGACCCACCCGGAGCTCTACGCCGGCGTTGGAGTGCATTCCGGGATCGCCTACCGCGCGGCACACGACGTCGCGTCGGCATTCGCCGCCATGCGGACAGGCGGCTCACCGACGCCGGGCGGGCGAGTGCCGTTGATCGTGTTCCATGGTGACCGCGACGTGATTGTGGCGCCGGTTAATGCCGAGAACCTCGTCGCCGCCCGCCTGGCCACGGCCGACACCTCGGTGTCGAACAC
>JAICSB010000723.1 GCA_025937115.1 Pseudonocardiaceae bacterium
AGCAGGGCGAGCGCCTGGCGGGTGAGGTCATGCCCGCAGTGATCTCGCCAGCCGGCGGACTCTGCGGCATGCTGGCGTCAGCGTGGTTGGCAGGCCGGCCGCACGGTTCGGCGCTGCTGTCGGCAACCGCAGGCTGGAGGAGCTGTGATAACGGTCAGCCGCTGGTGGAGGGCCCTGGCTGCCATGGGCGGCGTGCTGGTGCTCAGCTCGGTCATCGCCAGTCCCGGGCCGGCGCAGGCGCGGGACGCCGGAAGCGCCGCCACGGGCGAGCTCGTCTATGTTGCCACCGCGGGCAATGGCCCGGTGACCGCCTACGCCGCCAGCAGCGACGGCAGCGTGACTCCCGCACGGACAGTCGATAATCCGAACACGCCCGGCACCGACTGGGATCCGTGGGGCGTCGCCTTTGATGCCACCGGGCACTTGTACGTGCAGTCGTTCGTGTCCGGCGCGGACACCTTCGTGTTCCCGCCTGGAGCCCGGGGCGCTACCCCGCCTTCGCGGATATTCGTATCCCAGATCCCGGATAACACGAGCGTGGCGGTCGACGCAAAGGGCTTTGAGTATGTCCTTGGCACCTATTCCGAATCAAGCGTGGCAGTGTCGCCGCCAGGCGCTAGCGGGACGCCGGACGGCGCGTCGCCATTCTTCGTGTCCCCGGCGCGGACCTTTGCGGTGGAGTTCAGTTTCGGCCCGTGGCCGGACCAGCTAAGCACGGACAGCGCAGGCGAGGTGCTGGTCGCCGTCTCCGGGCAGCCGCATAACGCGATCGCGGCCTTCGCGGGTGGCGCGAATGGCAGCGCGAGCCCGGCACGGGTCATTTCGGGCCCTGACACAGGGCTGGACTGCGCGGCGTCGTGCAAAATGTCAATCACGTTCTCACGGCTCACTGGCCGGATTTACGCTGCGGTCAGCGACGGCACGGCCACCCGCATCTGCGTCTTCGCCGGAAACGCCGCCGGAGACGCACGTCCCGTGCGCGTTATTGAAGGGCCGGCGACCGGACTGCCTGGCATGTTCATAACGGGCATCGCCGGCAGCCAGGTCGACGGGACGATCTACGCCATGGTGCAAACCTCCCAGTTCGGCGGCACGGGGCGCATCAGCGCCTACGGCCGCTTGGCGAACGGCAACGTCGCTCCGTTGCGATCGTTCACCGATAGCGGATCGCTCTTCGACAACGCGGAAGGGATCGCCATCGCAAGGGGGTGATGGTGGTCACGAGCTCGTGAGGATCGCCTCCGACTGCTGAATCGCGGGAAGTAGTTCTCGGCGGCCGGGAAGCGGTCGGCGAAGGTGATGGCGAAGGCGTTCAGGGCGAGCTTCCCGCGCACGGCCCACCGGTGCGGCCGGTCCCGGTCGGGTCCAGGGACCGGTGACCAGGTACGGGCTTCCTGACCGTGAGAATCAGCAACCAAATGGGGGCATGGTTAAGGACCCGGCGCACCTGGATGCCGCCCCGGGCGGTCTGGAAGACCCGCCCGTCGGGGGTCGTGCCGTACCGCTTGATGTGCGCGCGGAGCAGCCCGACCAGGACCGGGGGATGGGGATGGTGCGGGTCTCGTTGCCGGCGCGGTGCTTCAGGCCGCGTTCCTGGCGGGAGGTCCCCTCATCCGTCCAGGCCCGTCCGGCCCGCGATGCGGTGCTGGGCTGGCTGATTCATGCTCTCTCCTTCGTGGTCGAGGTCTGCCATTTGCCTAGGACGCCGCTGAACAACCCTGGGTTCCACGAATGAGGGCCGGACACGTCTGCGGGCCTGACCGCCCCGGCGGCAGCTTCGCGGTTCCGGATTCCGGCGTGGCGGGGGCCCGGGAGGCCCTGGTCAGCCTGCGGGGGA
>JAICSB010000731.1 GCA_025937115.1 Pseudonocardiaceae bacterium
GCTCGTCGCCCTGGGCAGGGCGGGCGTCAACTCCCAGGTCGGCAGCCGCGATGCGGCGCTCGTGTCGGCCGCGGTGTTCGATGCGGTCAACGGCGTCGAGCGCCGGTACAAGCCGATCCGTAAAGCTTCAGCCGTTTTCAGTAATCGGCCCGGGTAATGGTGGTAATCTCCCGGTCTGAAGGTAGGCGCGGACGGAGTCTATGGTGGCCGAGACCGGGTTGTGACCGCGTTGCTTGAGCGTGCGGAAGACGCTCATCAGCACCGCCTGGGTTTCGGCCCCATCGTCGCTGCCGTTGGCGTAGCTGTTCTTTCGCACGAGCACGGCCGGACGGATCTGTCGCTCGCCATGGTTGTTGTCGGAGGGGACCTCGGGATGGTCCAGGAACGTGAACAGTTCGGAGACGTGCCGCCGCAGGCGCTTCACCAACCGCCGCGCGTGCCGCTCCTCCCACGGCTGCGCCAGCAAGGCGCGCAGTCGATCCTCCAATCGCCCGCGCCGCGACGTGAACCGCTCCGCCGACAGGTCCCGACGCCGCTTGTTCAGGCGGATCGCATCGCGGATCAGGCGCCTCAACTGCTTGGAGAACGCCGGCCAGTCCCCCTCGGGCTTGTGGTAATGCTGGGTCCGCTTGAGGTCGCGCAACAGGTGCGGCAGACATTTCTGCCTCTTGGCGCAGACGACCGCGTTGTAGGCGGCCCAGAAGTCGGTCACCAACACCCCGGCGAACTCCTTCTTGAAGAACTTCTTCAGCGCCGGAGACCCCCGGCTGCGGTCGATCAGGTAGTAGGTCAGATCGACCGTCGTGAAGCACCACAGCCAGTGGGTCTTGCCCTGGACCCGCCAGCCGGTCTCGTCGGCGTGCAGCACGGCGCTGTCCAACGCCTGGGCCTGGATCTCCAGGTACCAGGCCAGGAGGATCTCGCGGAGCCGCCGCCACATCTGCACCAGGCCGCCGGCGGTGAGCGGGAAGTGGAGGTGGAAGTTGAAGACGTCGAGGATCTGGGCCAGCGTGACGCCCAGGAGGTAGTGCAGCCATCCCGACAGCACCACGACACGCAGCCCGATGGTCGAGCCGGGCAAGGCGTCGGGCACGGCCGGCTCGACGGTGTCGCGGCACTGCGGGCACCAGTACCGGGAGATGGTGTGCTCGGTCACCAACGGGGTGATGTCGGCGGGGATGTCCTCGATGATGCGAGTTCGCGAGGAGCGGCATGGCCGCACCGGGCCGTGGCACTTGGGACACGCCGAGAGCGTATGCTCCTCGCGTCGATCGATGCTCGGCGGCGTGGGCCGACGGTGCCCGGGATGTCCCGGCTTGGCGCCTTTGGGCTTGGCTCGTCCTTTGGTGGTCGGCTTGACGTACGGAGGCGTTTGCCCCGAAGGCGCCGACGGGTCGGGTGTGGTCGAGACCACGACCGGCCTTTCGGCCAACTGCTTGGCCAAGCACAACAACGCGAAGACGACCGCATCGGCGCCTTGCTCGTAGATCAGCCGCGCCTGCTCCTCGGTCAATTGCGGACCGAGCAGGGCCTGCAAGGATGCTGTATCCAGGATCTCCGGACCTGCGGTTGCCATGGAGACAGTTGAAGGTCGCGGTCATCGAATTGCAAGATCAACTGAACTCGGCTGAAGCTTTACACGGATTGCAGGTATTGAAGTGCCGGGTATCCGGCTGGCGAAGATCCAGCAGGCCAAAGCGATGTTGGAGGAACGGGCGCGGACCGAGGCGGCCGAAGATGCGGCCCGCCGCCAAGAGGAAGGGAAGACGCCCCCTGCGGTGCCGCCGGCCAAGGCGGTCCCCGAGCCGAA
>JAICSB010000118.1 GCA_025937115.1 Pseudonocardiaceae bacterium
ATTCTCTTCACGGATTACAGAAGACCGCTGAAGACCTTCTTGTCCTCGTTTCGAGCCGCAATCGGCCTGTATTTCTTCAAGGAGGCTTTCGCATAACCCTCATAATGCACCGGCAACCCATGTAGCCTCAATGGGGTCCGGCCGCAAGGGCCGGAATCAGCGGGCCACAACCCGGCCGGTTACGAACTCGTCGTCGTGCCTCAATGGGGTCCGGCCGCAAGGGCCGGAATCAGTCGATCCCGCCGGGTGCGTCAGCCATCACAGATCACCCGCCTCAATGGGGTCCGGCCGCAAGGGCCGGAATCAGGGCTCACGAAAAAACGTGCCCCTGACGTGCGAGTATAGCGTCGCGCGCGAGCGGCGGTGGCAGTGCACCGCGATGTAGTGGAAGCGTGGCGCGTGATAGTGGCGCGGACGGTGTCTGAACTGCGTGCGAGCGCTCCCCAGGGATCGACGCTGTACCAGACCGCTCGTAGAAATCGTCACATGATCTGCGGACCGCTAGTCGGTAGTCGCCGAGGACGACCCAGGGTGCGGACCGCAGCGGGCGCATGCAGCGGCCCGAGGTCGATCTGGATGACGCTGTCCTCATGTAGATTCATCACCTCGGTTACAGCAGACTCCAGTTCAGCAAGCTCGGCAACGGTGAGGTCGCACAGGAACACCGAATACTGCAGACGCTCACCATGGTCCTCCATCAGGGTGCAGATCCGCCGCAACCGCTTGGGGTCGGCGATGTCATAAGCCATCAGATACCGGCGGCGGGCCACTGCGTCACCTCGTGACCATGGCGATGTATTCCGGCACCTCGCCGATCAGCACTGCGGCCAACAGACGAGCCTGCACGTCGAGCACGCGCCGGTAGCTGATCCGGTATTTGAAGATCGGATGGGTAATCTCGGTGTCCAGCCGCCGCTCATAAGCCCTCAGCACGGTCCGGCGCCCATCGGCGGTCAACGACACCGCGCCCGCACGCCGGATGAAGTCCGACGGCGTGATCTCCCCATTGTTGAGCAGGCCGATCACCACTGAGTCGGCGATCAGCGGCCGGAACTCCTCGGCGAGGTCCAGCGCGAAAGACGGCCGGCCGTAGCGGGAGCGGTGATAGACGCCGAGGTAAGGATCGAACCCGACGCCGAGCGTGACCGCAACCAGGTCCTTGGTGAGCATCGAGTAGCAGAACGACAGCAGCGCATTGAGCGGATCCGGCGGCGGCCGGCGGTTGCGGCCCAACTGCGAGAACTCCGCACCGAATGGCTCGGCCGCACCCACCAGCACCGACGGCAACGCCCCGAAGTACATCCGCGCCGCGGTACCCTCGATGCCCAGTAGACTCGAAAACGAATCCGCCTCGCGGGCCTGATCGACGAGCCGCTTGAGCGCGGCCACCGTGGACGACACCTCGCCGCGAGAATTTCGACGCAGCAGCGTCCGGCAGTTCATGATCTTCCCAAAAATCATTCGCTGGGCGAGGCCCGCGCCGCCTTGCGCATGCGCAGCGGTCTGCTGCCGTCGTAGTTCGACGTACTTGGACGGCTGGCCCAGCGCGAATCCCTGCAACCACCCGCCGGTGCTCAGCCACAGCACCGGAATCCCCCGAGCGAAGCACTCCCCCAGCGCCTGGGTACTGATCTGCACCCGCCCGAACACCGCGAGCTGTGACACATCCAGCAGCCGCCACGAAGCCAGCTTCTCCTTCTTCAGGGTGACCTCGAGACGCCCACTGCGGACACCGACGAAGGAACCCGGCTCGGTGACATAGACAGGTCGCTGATCGGGGTCACGCGGAACCAACCGGCGGGGCGGCTGTTCACGGCGAGCCAGCAGCGCGTTGGTCTCGTCCGGCAGGCACAACCCGACCAGCGAGCAGCGCGGACATTTCGGGCTATCCACCAGTGGCAGGGGCGGGGTGGCCCGATCGGCTACTCCCCGCGCGTCGGCGACCAGGTCGGCTGCCCAGCTCAACCGTTCCGGCGTCAGCTCCACCCGCACCCGCTGGCGGGTCTCGGCGTACCACAGTTCAGCGTGATCGCACTGGTAACCCTGCTCGCGCAGCAGCAGCGCCTGCAGGCACACCTGCACCTCGTCGCTGGGCCAGGGCGTCCCGTCTGGTTGCGGTGATCCCTTCTTGTAGTCCACCGGTACGACACGGCCGGCGTCGCCCTCGATCAGGTCAAGTTTGGCGATCACCCCGAGCCGCGCAGAACTCACCGTGACCGACCGGGCCCGCCGTAGCTCACCGTCCTCGGGCAGAGGGGCCGCACCCGACTCGACGTCGACCTTGCGGTGTACCTGCTGGCCCAGGCGCGTGTCGTCATTGTCGGCGAACCGGGCTTCGACCCACTCCAGGTAGAACAGCCGAGGGCAGTACACGAACTCGTTGACCATCCGGGCCGGCAGCAGGTCGGAGTCCATGGCTCAGCGCTCCGGTACCAGGAGGCCGAGCCCAAAGTGGCTGAGGTGCCCCAGCGCGAGCGGGCCGCACGTCGGCTCGACGAGCTCGATTCGCAGGAACGCCGACCTGCGGGTGGCTTGGCCCTGACGGGGGTCGCGGCGCATCCGGGCCGATGGGCGGTAGCGCCGCCACGGCTGCCACTCCTCGTCCAGTGAGGTCAGCGCACGCAGGGTCGGGAGCTTGCGGTTGCGCAGCTCGTCGGCGACTTCGGTACGGAGGTAGTCAAGCTGACCAGCGTGGCGCTTGGGGTAGCGCGACGGCGTGAACGGCGTCACCGACCGCCAAGTGCTGGCCGGACGCTCTGCCACCAGCTCGGGCGCGGCCTGGGCGGCAGTGCCGATCCCGGCGACTCGAATGATGAGCCGCCAGTCCGGGTTGGCCGGCGTGTAGAGCCGATCGACGTTGGTCAGTGCCTTCAGCTCGTCGTCAGGCAGCCCATTGGGCACCCAGACCACCAGGCCGCTGACCCGTCGGTCCTCCGTGATCAGCGGCAAGTAATGCGCATGACCATGCCCTTCCAGGGGCTTGTCGTCTGCGGTCCGGCCACCGAGCTGGGTACGGGCGCGTTCCGGCCGCAGCCCGCCGAGTTTGTTGAGCGCACCCTGGCGGAGCAGGTCGGTGTAGATGAGCGAATCGGTCTGCGGTGGCAGCCCGGCCTGCAGCACACTAAACCGCACCGCGGTCGGCAGCTCACCGCGCCGACGTGGCTGCGGGCGAAGCCGAGGTGCCTGGCGGTGGCGCTGATAGGCGAGCAGGTGCGTTCCGGCGGGGAACAGCAGACCACCCTTGCGGACGTCGACGGGCCGGGCGAGCAACGCATCGAGTTGCAACGGCAGATCCGGGGCGAGCACCGATGTCACCGCAGCGTCGTCAGCCACCGACTCGGCCACATCCAACGGCCGCCAGGTGTCGTGTGGGCCCGGTTCCCAATCAGTGGCCAGGAGAGCCGAGCACAGGCTGTCGGCCCGGCCGAAGTACGGGATCGAGCCGGCCAACCGCTCCAGCGCGGCCCGCTGTACCGTGGCCAGCTCGAAGGACCACTGCACTCCGAGCTCGGCGTCCCGCTCAAATACGGCGAATGCGTCCAGCGTCCGATCTGTGCTGGCGGCGCCGCTGCGATGCACCATATCCGGGTAGTAGTGCCTGGTATGCGAGATCCCGTGCCGGGGGACGTGGAACGTCGGCGGCTCGGCCAGCCTTGCCAGGAGCGCGTGCACCGTGTCGTCATCCAGCTCCGGCGCCCGGGTGCGCCACACTGCGTACAGCGCCCGCAGCAGCCGCCAGGGCGACGGCGGCAGCTCCACCGCTCCCTCGTTGACGTGCCGGCCCCACGGGGTGGCGTGATATCGCCCCCAAGGAAACCGCAGCACCAGCGTCGTGGGCATCGTCAGGCCTTCTTCCCCGACCACTCGACGGTCAGTGGCGCGCCGTCGCCGAAGACCTCCCGACTCTGAGGGACCAATTCGGCGAGCCGCAAGGTCAGCTCATCCACACCGGGCAGCGTCGAGTCGTGCCGGGAGGTCTCCTTGCCGACCATCTCCAGATCGCATGCGGTGCGCAGCCGAAGCCCGCTGATAAGGAAGCGGCGGATCTCCCACAGTGCCAGGGTCTGCAGCAACTCAGTCACTGGCTGCGGGAGCCCGTAGGACCGCAACAGCTCAACATCGACGACGAACGATGCGACGATCGTCGTCGCGGTCCACTCCGTGCGGTGAAACGGCACCGAGCCGTACCCTTCGGCCGTGCCGCCGCCCTCCTCGCCGAGCTGGTGACGTACCCGGTCGGACTTGCGGCCACCGCTGACCGCCCGCTGGACGTTCCGTGCCTCGATCACAGCCGAGATCGCACGCTCGAACCTGGGCTGGCCAGGCCATTTGGCGTGGCTGAAGAACACCCCGTGTAGCAGGCAGAATGGATCCAGCTCGGCGACGGTGCGGGCCATGGCGCGCCTATTCAGGGGCGTGTCAGGTTTGAGACCCAGCCGGGCGCCGATCTCCTCGAACATCGACTTGCCGCCCAGCTTGGCGGTGTGCACAAAGGGCGACGCAAGTCGATGCGCCTCCAACCGGCTGGACGTCAGAAACTCCCCGGTGCCGGCCCGCACGACCCGCACATACGGCAGACCAGCGACCTCGGCGACCGGCTCGTCGCGGGCGGCGTCCCAGGCCGTCGCTTCCAGCCGGTTCGCCATCGACTGCACCGACTCGACGAGCAACGCGGGAACCTTCTCACCGTTCTCGAAGCGGGTGAAGGTCGCCGCGCCGACGTCGGGGAAACCGGTCGGCTGGAAAGTGCTACCGAGCAGCGGAGCGAGTTCGATGTCGAAACTCAGACGGGGAACGGTCACGCGGAGATCTCCTGGTTCTGTTGGATGGTGGCGTCGGCAAATACGGCCAAACGTCCAAGCGCCGCAGCACGCTCGTCGTCCGGAATCTGCAGCAGCAACACGGCCGCGAGCCGGTCACCGTTGTGCCGGGCGCTCGCCGGGGTGATGACGTCGCGCAGACCCGCGATCCGAAGCCGGCGAGCCGCGTCGGCGAGCACTTCCGAGGTATGACCGGCGCCGAGCATCGCCGGCCACTCGGAGCCGGGACGCAGCAGCGCCTTCTTCTCGGGCAGGTGAACCGGGGTGGTGCCGGTGAACGGCAGTAGCAGACCCAGCGATGGATCTAGAGTCCGCTCCGCGCCGCGGAGCACGCCGCGTGTGTCGGCCCAGTCGACGGTGAGCAGTCCGGCGAGCAGATCGGCGGCACGGTCGTCATCGAGCTCTCCGGCAACGAACGACTGCACAGTCCCAACGGTGATCCGCACCCCCAACTGGTACCCGATCCGGACGCCCTTGACCGCGAGTACGAGATCAGTCTTCACGTCCTCGACCGCGCCAGGGAACGCGCGCCGCCGAGCCGCCTCGGCCAGCGCCGCCGCCAGCCGGCCGCTCAGCGGTGCGAGCGCTGGTCGATTGGTCCACATCGGGAAGCGTTCCACGGTGATCGGAGACAGCAGCGCGCGCAGCGGGAGCTTCGACTCTCGATCGTGGGCTGTCGCGAAGGCAAGCGCGATCCGCAGTTCGGCGTCATCTGCTGCCGCTTGTCGAAGCTCGCCGAGCAGCGCAGGACCTTTCCTGATCAGCAAGGGACCGACGGCCCGCCGCGCCGAGCCGGACCGTGCCACCGCCTCATGGCAACGGCCGACAGCGGCGATCACCTCAGTCAGTAGGTCAGGTTCGCCGGAGCGGGCATGGGCGAACAGCGCCTGCTCGACCGCACGCAACCGAGCCGCAACCTGGGACGGCAGCTCGGCTCGGCGCAACCGCTCCAACCAGCGGTCGAGGTCCGTGAGCAGCTGCACCCCGCTGCTGCGGCGAACCACGATTCGACCGGCGACTACGGCCAGCGGATTCTGGCCGTGCCGATCGACGAACAGATGCCGCTCGAAGGCGGCAATTCCGCGGTCGACCCCGAGGGTCGATACCGCCCTGACGAAGTCGAGCCCAGAACTCGCCGGTCGTTTGTTCCATTCAGCGCGGCCTTCGGCGAGCAGATGGGTGATTTCGTCCAGCCGCGCGGGGGCCGACCATTCGGGCGCCCATAGCTCACCAAGCACGCTCTCTCCCGGGGCCTGGGTGGAGTATCCGGCAGCGGATCCGCGGACCTGAAATGGCAGCGCGACCCGCGCGTATTCGGCTCCGTAGCGCCGCACCACGGCAGTGGCGAACAGCAGCGCGCCCTCAACCGTAAGAAGGAACGCCCAAGGATTGACGAAACCCTTGTCGTCGGACTTCTCCCACGGCGACGACTGGATCCCGCCCGCCCTGCCCGGATCGAACTGGCCGACTGCGTCCCGCAGGTACGGGGTGGACTCCGCACCACTGAACACCGAGTGCAGCCACCCTCGGGATCGGTGGTCGGAGAGAACCGACTGCAGCCGCGCGAGGTAAGTGGCAGACAGGTCCTGACGGCCGAAATTGCCTCCGGTGCCGAGCAACCGGCTGTAGGCGGGATCGGCATCCTGTCCGAGCGCCACCGCCGCGTCGAGCCAGGGCAGCGCATGGTCGGGGAACTCGTTGCGGCACAGCCCAAGGACGTCGCGCTTGTGAGCCTTGTCCCACAGATCGTCGCCGTTGCCACCCCAACCTCGGTCCCGGCCGTTCGCCACAACTCGGTCACCCGCGGTGACCGCCTCGCGCAGGCACGCGAGCCGAGGATCGTCGGACTGCCGGACAGCTTGCAGGGCTCGCTCGGCGGTCACATTCTTGCCATTGCCCGCGAAGCCGGATCCGGCATTCCATGGCGAGACGATGGCCTCCGGCTCGAACCGCGCCAGCAGCTCGTCCACCAGCTTGTCGAGCGTCGCGAACCGGCTGTCGAGCACGAACCGCCTCCGCTCCCAACGTCCTGAGACCTCGCTGTCGAGCAGCCGGGTGACGGCACGCAGCAGCCCGAGTGCAGCCAGATAGCTGCCAAGCGGTGTGGTCCGGCAGCCCGGCAGCGTCAGTTCGGTCATGACGCTCCCTCATAGCTGGCGCTGGCCCTCCAGTCGGCGCTGCGCACCAGAGCCTCGCAGAAGGCCAACCGGAACGGACCGAGATCCGCACGGTCGCGGAGCCGCAGCGCCCTGCTGGTTAACGATCCGTGACCGAACCGGGTGGCTAGGAGCGATACCGACCGGGCCGCCAGCAGGCCGGCAACGGGGAGCAGGGTGTCCACCGTGGACGATTTATCGACAACCCCAAGGACGGTGCCCTGCGGCTCGCCCGGACGCGCCCGAATCGTCAATCGCACTTTGCCGTGGTGTGCCAAAACCAAATAGGCGACGAGGTCCGGCTCTGCGACCCCGTCTAGCAGGCCTGTCGTCTCATCGAGCAGCAGAAGCGCACTGACCAGTTCGTGCCGGAAGTGCGGCGGGTCGTGCCGCAGCGGAGTCCGACCCGGAGACTTCGCCCAAGGTCCCTCGCCTTCCGGCTCGGACCTGTCAGCACGCTCTAGCGACGCCACGAACGTCGGGTGCGCCTTGCCGAGGTCGTGGTAGCGGCCCGCGAGCGCGACTGCCTCGTGCGCACCGGGTGGAAGCTGCGGATCGAGCGCGTCCAGCAGCGTCCGGCATTCCCGCTCCACGTCGGCAAGGTGCTCAGTCAGTGCCACCCAGCGTCCGTTCGCCAGCACCGAATGCGGATCAGTATCCACCGCGTCGGGCACCTGCGTGGACGATGCAAGCGGCTCGACCGGCGCGGTACTCAGCGGTGCGAACCCCCTACCAGGCAGGTAGCCGCCCCGCGCAGCATCGAGCACGATCACCGCCGTCGGGCGGACGTTCTCGGGACGTGCAGGCTCCCACCTACCCGACCTCTGGTCGAACGCTCGTGCCCTCGTACGGCCTTTGCTGATCATTTCCTTGACGTCGCCGATCGGGGCGGGACACAGCTCCGACCTTGCTGGTGCGCCGTCTTCCATCTGGTCGGCCGGTAGGTTCCGCCACGCCACGAAGACAGTGCGGTCAGTGGCGTCACGGATGAAGGGACTGACGTCGATGTCGTTGCCCGACAGATCGGGTGCGGTGTCGAACAGGCTGAGCAGATCTCGACGCCGCAGCACCGGGTGCATCGGCCGGATCAGCTCGGTGGCCGCAGTCGCCAATTCCTCGCTGGTCATTGGCTGACCGTCGAACCGTGCCAACACACTCTCGGTGTGGTTGAGTTCTACAGCGTCATAGGGCAGGTGGTTTTTTGCTCCCGCTGGTGGAGTGGTCCAGAGCAGCCGTGCGTCGTTCGCTAGGCCGTCCCGGTTACAGCGGCCGGCCCGCTGAACGATCGACGACCACGGCGCCACCTCAGTGATCAGCGTGTCGGAGGTGAGGTCGACACCGGCCTCCAGCACCTGGGTTGCGACCACGATGCTCCCTTTACCGGGTTGCGCCAGCGCACGCTCGGTCCGCTCCTGGCGGTCGCCGGGCCGGAAACGGGAGTGCAGCAGCACCAGGTCCGCGTCCAGCGCGAGCTTGGCCACCTCGTCGAAAACGTCGGTCGCGCGCGACACGGTGTTGATCACTACGAGAGTCCGGGTGCCGGGTCTATGGTGGGCGACGATGCGCTCGGCGAGCACGCGCGGGTACCGGCGGGTGTCGACGTCACCCAGTTCGAGTCGCCGCACTGTCCTGGATGCCTTGAGGCGAATCTGCAACGACCCTGCCCGGTCTTCCTCGTCCAGCTTCACGACGGACAGCTCACGCTGGAAGTCCACGGTGGATAGGGCCGCGGGGTCCAGGGTCGCCGACATCCACATCGATCGGCACACCAGCGCGGTGCCCATCGCCTCCCGAAAACCTTGGAGCTGCAGGGTCGTCGGTAGCCCCGGGCCCATCAACTGCACCTCGTCGAACACAAACTGCACCCCGGCGTGCAGCAGCCCGAAACTCATCGGCCAGGAGCTGCGGAAATC
>JAICSB010000257.1 GCA_025937115.1 Pseudonocardiaceae bacterium
CGCCTTACAAGCGAGCGGTCGCAGGTTCAAATCCTGCTGCGCCCACCCTCACCGCAGCGCGTCCCTCTGCGGGAGGCCGCGGGCAGTCGACCCACCGCCTGCCGGGTGCTCCCCACTGTTCTAGAAACAACTCCCGTTGACGGACAGCCATCACCGTTCTAAGATGAGCCGGCCATGGCGATACAAGGAAGGGCGGCGACGAGGAAGACTGGGGTGGACGCGCAGGTCGTGACGGGTGTCGACGGTTCCCCGTCCAGCTACACGGCACGGCGGTGAGCCCCGAGTACGTCAGGCGCACCGACGCCTAGGTCCGCAATCCGCTGCTGGATGCCGGTATTTGCGAAGGTCTGGGCAAGCGGCGGTCATCGGGAACCGGTGTCGGCTGATCCCGCGCCGGGGCGGACTGCAGTGCCGAGTGGGAGGGATGAACATGGCGTTTGCTGCGGAAGAAAAATTGGGATCGACGTCCAGAACAGGCCAACCAGGACGCCCGGGGAGAGCTTTCGATGATCGTCGGCAGCATGTACGTGGGCCGGGTTTCAGGGCTGGCGAGCGCCCGGAAGGCTGCACCGGCGTGGATTGGGTACCCCTGGTCAGAAGCTGTTCGGGGCGTGCCGATCACCGTGCGACCTGTCCAGCCCTGCAACGCCCGTTGACCTGCTAAGAAAGGATTTCCGGTCATGGACTTTCCACACGAGCTGGTGCGCCGCATTGAACGTTTCGCACTCCTGGACAAGGTTGCCGACCCGCTGGCCGGCTTGGTCGGCAAGGTCGTGGCGCCTCGCCGGATACGTAACCTGTTAAGCGGGACGAGGCTGGGCCATCCAGCCCACCCCATGCTGACCGACCTGCCAATCGGCGCTTGGAGCATGTCTACGTTGCTGGACACCGTCGGTGGAAATAGCGCGGAAGGGGCGGCTGACCTACTCGTCGGGGCCGGCATCCTCAGCGCGATCCCCACCGCCATGACCGGCCTCAACGACTGGTCGGACACCATTGGCGGGGAAAGACGCATCGGGACGGTGCACGCCGGGGCGAACGTGGCCGCGCTGGGCCTGTACCTGGCATCACTGATAGCGCGTCGCGGCGGCCGTCGCGGCCGCGGCAAATTACTCGGACTTGCCGGACTCGGAGTGCTCATGGCGGGTGGATACCTTGGCGGTCACCTGTCGTACGCCAAGGCGGTCAACGTCAACCACACCATGTTTGAAGATCGCCCGCCGGAGTGGACCCCGGTGCTCGCCGACGCGGAGCTCGGCGAAGGCGAACATCGCATGGTCTCCGCCGATGGGGCCTCGGTCCTGCTGGTTCGCGACAAGGGGCAGCTGTACGCGCTGGCCAACACCTGCAGTCACGCTGGCGGTCCACTGGACGAAGGCGAGTTTGTCGACGGCTGCGTCGTTTGTCCGTGGCACGCCAGTACCTTCCGGCTCACCGACGGCAGCATTGTGCGCGGTCCAGCCTCGATACCTCAGCCTGCCTACCAAACGCGGGTCAGCGATGGAAAAATCGAGGTTCGGTCGCTGGGGTGAGCAGCTCGCTGAACCCGCCGCACCGTCGCTCATCACCCGGAGCTAGGTCAATGGACAGACTCATTCGGCTTCGCCGAGGTATCCATATTCATCCCAAGGGGCTTGCGCGAACGGCGACTCTTGTCGGCTGGTAAGCCCGTGGGGGAGGTGGTGGCGCCCTGCGCCGACGCCGGGCAAACGCCACGGTCCCCGTGCCAGCCAGCCAACAAAGCGGCCACCTCCGGGCCGTGGTCACCCGATATGGGCGTGCCTACACTTGAAAAGTTATCGTTCCAATCCCGAACAGGTGGAAAGCCGCAAGATTACTTTAATTTTAGTCCGGACGGTTTGTACCCAGTGGCGTTGCCTGCTTCAGATAAAAGAGTCCTCGTCGTGAGAGACGCAAGAATGGTACGTCTTATAATGACCGACTCGAGATTTAGCTTAGCCAGATTGGATCCAAGCGAGGACACTGTTACTGGTACTGGATATCAATCATGCAACGGCATGCTACGGCAGGATGTTCCGCATATCAGACGCACTCGACATGGAATAATATCACATTTCTCCGAGCAGAATATTGCACCATGGCGCCACGAAGTCGAGGAAGTTGCGGATGACTTAATAAGCAAACTGCTAGATGGATGCCAGCCGCCCGACCTGAATAGAAGGTACTTTGAACCGTTTATTGTCAAAGCGGTTGCACTGTCTGCAGGTATTACTGAAGACGAAAGCGATAAATTGTATGGCTTTTCTAATAGAGTCTTAGTTCGCGTAGAAAACGCCGACGACCGTGCCGGGATTTGTGCAGCCTGGAGTGAATTATACGAGTACGGCAGCGATCTTATTGATAGAAAACTTGCCGATCCTGATGACAGACTGCTCTCTAAAATTTTCGCTGGATTTAAGAACACTCGTTTGTGCCATGATGAGATCGTGGCAGCGTCGGGTACCATCCTTGCGGGGTTTTATACTCCATTTGGAATTTTAAGTGTATGCGCAGTTGAACTTTTCCGGCACCCTGACGTTGTGAAGGCTTGCCAGAATGAGCCTGGGCTATGGGGACGGACCGTGGAAGAGCTTATGCGTTATAAAGCTCATTTCAACTTCTTTTTACCGCGAGTTGCGACCGAACATGTCACGCTAGGGGAGGTAGATATTCGTGCAGGACAAGTGCTCCTGCCATCAATACATGCAGCAGCTACCGATCCGAATTCGTTCACCCGTCCGAGCATATTCAGTATAGACCGAAATCGGGCTCGATGTAACATAGTTTTTGGTGCAGGTCCGCATTTCTGTCCGGGTGCAGCGTTGTCCCGCCAGTGGCTGCAGGTTGGCCTCCAACGGCTTTTTATAACTTTGCCGGGTCTACGTTTGGCGAAGCCATATAGCGAGCTCCAGTGGCAACCAGGGTCAATCTCTATGCCTCATGAAGTGCCAGTTATGTGGGATTAGGAACCGAACCGCTTGCCACCTGGCCCCGAGTTCAAGGGCTCACCTCACCCGACGGCGACGATGTGGGTCCAGTCGATGGTGGCGTCGTCGCCCACGTGGGTTTCGACGAGTTCGCCTGCGGTGTCGATGTGGGCGACGGCGAATAGTCCGTCGTTGCGGACGAATAAGACGTCTCTCATATCATCTCCAGGTAGGTCGAGACGGGTCGGCCGAGGTCAGGTCCGGGTGAGGGCATGAATCTGAGGCGCCGCGTCCGGCCAGTCTGTGAGCAGCTCGGCGCGACGGCCGAGGCGAAAGGCCGACCACGTGAAGGGAGGCGCCATGGTAGTGCCTGCCAGCGTCCACTCGCCGAGCGGGCTGGAACCTTGCCACACCGCCGCGGGCACGATGATCTGCGGCCTCGCTCCCGCCGCAAGGTCCGGTCCAAGGACCGGTTGTTCGATCTGCCCTCCCGGATGTAGTAGCAGCATCCGCAGCGGCGATCCGGCGTACCAGTGGTAGGCCTCCACAGTGGCTAGCGCATGCAGTGCCGAAAAGTCGGGGGCAAGCAACATGAAGTAGATCACTGAGCTGCGCGCATCGGCGTAGGTCCGGCGGAAGAGGCCGCCTTCCCCCGGTAGCCGTTCTAATCGAAGCAGTTGCGCGACCCGCTCGCCCTCAGCCCGTTTGCTCACGTCAGTGTCGTCGGCAAGGCTAAGTCGGCTGCGAGAGCACTGGGTTCGGTGACGCGGAGACCAGGACGCCGATGCACTCGGTCTGGCGGCTTACTCGCTGATCGAGCCGACCGGCTGGCACGCTTCGTCGGGACGCGTGGACCGCTCCGATCACCCCTGACGCCGGCTGGGCTACCGCCTGCGCCGCCGCCCGAGTCTGGATCATCCACGCGACGGCCGGCGTCGACTCGAGCACCAGGAACGCGGCCAGCACGACGAGCTGGGGCATCCCACGTGCGAGACCCAGCGCGCCGATGACGACGCCTCCAGCTCCGCGCAGGACGTGGCCGGTCGCCCACACCACGCCGGGGTTGGACCGGGACATCCAGCGACCAGCGAGGAGGTACAAGCCGATGCCGACCAGCCCGGACACTGTGAGCATCGCCGAGGTCTGCGTCTCCATCATGGTCATACTGCCGAGCAGTTGGGCGACGACCGGAACGACGAACAGCGACAGCAGCAACGTCCTCCACGGCACTGCGGTGCGCGATCGCCCGCTTGCCGCCACGGGGTTCATTTCGTTTTGGTCGCATTGCCGGATTCGGCCGGCGGCGCATCGACTGGTCGACCACACCAGCACGCCGAGCAACCCAAGTACCAGGCTGCCGACTCGAAACTGGGCATCGAATGACAGCTTTTCTGTCGCCATCACCGCGAGTAGTATCCCTCCCGCAATTTTGCCCAAGTCAAGATTGAGCTGCAGCCAGGTCAGCTGTCGCGTCTGGAAGTCCGTGGGTAGATCGCTGGCCAGGATGAACATGGGCGCTGCGACAGCCACCGCGGACGCGCCGACACCCATCACGGCGATGGCAAGCACAATCGACCACGAGCCGCCGTGGGCCAGTGCCAGCGTCATCAGCCCCATGGCCATCCCTGCCATGCCTAGCACATGGACCAATCGGTGCGCCCGGCGACGAGCCGCGAGCCGCCCGATCGACGGCCCCAGCAGGGCGAACAGCCCGGCCATCGCCATCGTTACCCACACGTCGGTGGTTGATCCCCCGGCCGCGAGCACGTAAGAAGGCAGCAGCACTGGAAGAAAGCAGTTGAAAGCCACCCCGAGCGCAAGGTTGGACGTCATCCACCATTCGAACGGCCGGGCATCACCATCGACGGTGCTAGCCTGCTCGACCATAGCACCGGACATTACCTTAAGAGGACCTCGAAAGGACTGCGAGTGGGCGCCTTGGCATTGTTGCCAACATTACATCAGCCCACCGATGCTGAGGCCGTCCGATTCGGGCAGCGTTCAGTAACCTATTGGGAGCTGCGTGTTGTGACGGCGGCACTTGCGGGTCAGCTCTCTGATGTTCGACGGGTCGCTATCTGGGCGCAACCCGAGCTTGAGACGTGTGTCGCGATCGTCGCAGCGCTCGCGGCCGGAGTGCCCGCGGTACCCGTCAACCCCAAGCTCGGTTCGCGGGAGCTGCAGCACCTCATTTTCGACGCGGTCCCCGATCTCGTACTGGCCGCCCCGCACGCCATGCTGCCCGAGGCGCTGCGCGCAATACCGCGGCTCAGCGTCGACCTGCAGGCGCAGGGCACAGCGATACCCCCTGAGCCGGATCCCGAATCGTCGGCACTGATCATCTACACCTCAGGCACCACTGGGCCGCCCAAAGGCGTGGTACTGCCGCGTCGCGCGATCGCCGCGGACATCGACGCGCTGGCCGAAGCCTGGGCATGGA
>JAICSB010000543.1 GCA_025937115.1 Pseudonocardiaceae bacterium
CCTGAGCCGCCTTTTCTCCTCCATGACTGCCACCATACCCTTTTTCATGTATCCAAGCTCTACGACGGCACGATCGTCACGACGGCGGCACCGCAGATCGGCCGGTCGCTGCACGCGGCGCCGGCCTCGGTGGGCCTGGTGGTCACCGCTTACCTGGTCACCAACGCCGTGCTCATCCCGCTGGCGGGGTGGCTGACCCGCCGGTGCGGCAACCGGGCGACCTTCACGGCCGCGATCGCGGTCTTCACCCTCGCCTCGGCGGCGTGCGCGGCGAGCACGTCCCTGGGGATGCTCACCGTGATGCGGGTCCTGCAGGGCGCCGGCGGCGCGATGATGGTCCCCGTCGGGCGGGCCATGGTGGTCTCCGCCGCCGACAAGCGGGACCTGCTGAAGATCACGTCCTACGTGGTCTGGCCCGGCCTGATCGCGCCGGTGATCGCCCCGCTGGCCGGCGGGCTGATCACCACGTACGCCTCCTGGCACTGGATGTTCCTCATCAACGTGCCGCTCGGCGTGATCGCGTTCGCCATCGCCTGGCGACTGGTGGAGAACCTGCCCGGCACGGGGGTGCCCACGCCACTGGACTGGCTGGGAGTCCTGCTCACCTGCACCGGCCTGGGATGCCTCACCTACGCCGCGCACCTGCTATCGCTGAGTGACCCACCAGCGGGCGCCACCGGCGCGTTCGGGGCGGGGGCGGTGGTCTTGCTGGGCCTGGCCGGGTGGCACCTGCGGCGGGTGCCGCACCCGCTGCTGAACCTGCGCACCCTGCGCGTGCACACCTTCCGCCTCACCGCCGCGGGCGGGTCGCTTTACTGGGTGGTGTGCGGGGCGATGCCGTTCCTGCTGCCGCTGGAGTTCCAGACGCAGTTTGGCTGGTCACCGGTCAAGTCGGGCGCGGTGACGCTGTTCATCTTCGCCGGCAACGTGGGCATCAAGCCGGCGACGACGCCGCTGATCAACCGCTTCGGGTTCCGCGCGTACCTGATCGCCTCAACGCTGGGCACGGTGGTGGTGGTCGCGCTGCTGGGCCTGGTGACCGGGGCGACGGCGCTGCCGGTGATCGCGCTCCTCGCGCTCATCAGCGGCGTCTTCCGGTCGACGGGGATGACCGCCTACTCGACGGTCGGCTTCACCGAGCTTCCCCCTGATGAGGTGCGGGACGCCAACGTGCTGCTGGCCGCGCTGACGGTGCTGTCGGCCGGGCTCGCCGTCGCGGTGGCGACGGTCGCGCTGCGGGCCGGGGCCTTGCTCCCATCCGGCGGGCCGCTGGGCGCCGGCGGCAAGGCCGCGTTCACCGTGGCGTTCTGGATACTGGCGCTTATCGCCGTCGGCCCGGCCATCGAGGCGTTTCGCATGCGCCGCGGGGCCGGGGACGTGGCCAGGCGGACGCGCGCAGCGGGTGCTGTTCGGGGCACGCCCGTCCCTGCGCCCGGCGTTCCCGCTGCCGGCACGGCTCCGGCTGACGGTGCCGGCACCGCTTGACCCGTGCGGGCCCCTGCCCGGCGAACGCGCTCGGGTCCGCGGCGCGCACCCGGACGACGTTGCGGCACCACCCGACCCGGTCACTGCCGTCCGAGCCGTTGCCGGCCGGCCAGCTGTCCGCGGAGCTCATCGCGTGCGATTCTCCCCTGTAGCGCCTGTAAGGTGGTGGGGACGGCGAGCCTGATGGGGCTTCACCCTAACTCGCCGTCCCCACTCGGGATCCCTGCGGTTCGCGTCCTGTGCCCTCGGCCAGGTGGGGCCGGAACGCGAGCGTGAAGAACCACGCCTTGCCCGCAGGGGTGCGGTAGGAGCCCCACTCGGTCGACAGGGTGCCAACCAAGGTGAGGATCCCTCCCGCCGTCGCGCCCGCGGCCGGGACATCCGCCGACCCCAGCCTCGCGCGCGACGAGTCATGAACTTCTATGCGCAGCCTGCTTTCAGAGCACCGGATCGCGACAGTGACCGACTCCCCCGCCTCCTGGCTGATAACGTGGGTCACCAAGTCACTGGCCAGCAGGACCGCGATGTCCATGTCCACGGGAACGCCCCAGCCGATGATGGCTTCCCGGACCCGTTCGCGGGCCTGCCCGGGAGCGGTCAGGCCTGCGGCCAGCCGGACACGGCACTGGTGAAGTTCCGTCTCCGCCGGACTTGCGGGCGTACTCCGGGTCGCCTCCATGACTCGCATCAGGTTCCTTACCGCTCGTGGATGCCCTCGCTGCTTGCAGGACAAAGCCTCGTGCAACTTGCACTGCAAGACATCGGTCGACTGACGTATTCGGGACGAAGGGGGCGAGCGCGGCCCCGCGCCCCCGCACGCGGGGCAGCGATTGGTGCTCCGTGTGGTGCTGGACGGGACCGTTCGGATAGAAATGGAGTGGGGGTTCACCACGCCACAAGACTCGGACAGGTCCGGCACGCTGAACGGAGGCCGCTGATGCCCCGCACGCGCAAGCTGACTCCTGGTGCGAGCCCGCTGCACTTCTTCGGCAGCGAGGTCCGCCGCGCCCGGACCGCCGCCGGCATGACGCTGGCCGACCTGGCGGTCATGGTGCCCTGCGATCAGTCGACCGTGTCCCGCATCGAGTCCGGCCTGCTGGCCCCCGACCTGCGGTTCGCGCAGGCCTGCGACGAGGCGTTCCCGCAGGCGGCCGGGTGGTTCACCCGGTTCTACTGCGAGTCCCAGGAATGGGGCGAGGCGTTCCCGCGGGAGTTCCGCTCGTTCGCCCAGGATGAGGCCGAGGCCACCGCGCTGTACGTGTTCGAGCACGCCTTCGTCCCCGGGCTGCTGCAAACCGAGGACTACGCGCGCACGGTGCTGTCCCGGCACCCGGTGACCAGCGATGAC
>JAICSB010000232.1 GCA_025937115.1 Pseudonocardiaceae bacterium
AGCCTCGCCACTCTGCGGCGCGCGAGTCAGACGAAGTCGCACGCCGTGTGGAACATTCGTAGGCAGCGCTGCCAGGACGGCGCCGAGCTGCCCAGCGACTTCAGGTGCGGCAGCAGGTCCGCCGAGAAGGCCACACTCGCCCCCCGGGGCCGCGGAGATTATCGCCGGGCGAGCTGGCGGTACGGATCGTCCTGCCAGCTCGCTTCCTCCCGAGCTCCACAGCAGCGCTGTCCACGGCGGGCAGAATAGCTCTGCTGTGGAGTTCGGGAGCCTGAGTGCAAGATCACTGCGGTGAGCACTCACGGGGATGCGTAGTCGTTCGTGACGATCAGGATCAGGCCAGGAGAGGCGTTCTCGATACCCGGGAACCGAGCCTCGACACGTACTTTGAACTCGGCAGCGAGGGCCTCAGCCGCGGCGCGCTGATCGGTGCCCTCTTGGTAGTACACGGTGGTCGTCGGGATGGTTCCACGGGCGTAATTACCGACCTCGACCACCGTCCAACCGGCAGCACTGAGATCATGCGCAGCTCGCGCAGCCAAGCCTCGGATCGTGCTGTTGTTGTAGACGCGCACCTCGCCGCGACTAGCAGCTATGGCACTACCGCCGTTGTCGCCGGCGGGAGGGCCTGCGGCGGTGCTCGGCGGACCGGGCGGAGAGACTGCCGGTGCTTCAGTGAAGGGTGCTTCAGTGGAGGGCGAGATCACCGGTGGCGGATAGGGAATGACCGACGGCACCGTCGATGTGCTGACGGGAGCATGGGTCGCCGTGACCGCCGGTTTCGCCGCCGTCCGCTCTCCACGGGTCAGCGATAGCACCAACCCGATCACGGCGGCGACGACCGCGAGCGCGAACAGCGCCAATCCGGCGGTGCGCAGCCGTCTGCTACCTCCATTACCTCCACTACCGGGCGTGCCCATGGCCTACTTCGGCCCGACGCCGAGCCGGCGGGCGGCCCGTGCACGTTGGCGACCGGACCGTAGTCGACGCAGTCGCTTGACCAGCATCGGGTCGGCGGCAAGCGCCGCGGGGCGGTCGATCATGCTGTTGAGGGTCTGGTAATAGCGAGTGGCGGACATGTCGAACAACTCGCGGATGGCCTGCTCCTTGGCACCGGCGTACTTCCACCACTGACGCTCGAAGGCCAACATCTCGCTCTCTTGGGCGCTCAGGCCCTCGGGCTGGTCGTCGATCAGGTGCATCGCCTGTGCGGCGTCCATCGCGCTCCTCGGTTCCCAACCATGCGAATCACAGTGGTGTGATTCTGGCCAGCATTGAACCATGCGATGGCCGTGACGGACCGGGGCGCCCCGACACGTGCCCAGGATGCCGGGCGGCGAGCGCCAACGATTACTGTTCCCCATCATGGCTGTATGTCCGATCCGGATCGTCGGCGACCCGGTGCTGCACAACCCCACTAGGCTCGTCACTGAGTTCGGCGCGGAGCTGCACGCGCTGGTTGACGACATGTTCGACACGATGGCCGCCGCCCAGGGCGTCGGGCTCGCCGCCAACCAAATCGGCGTGGACCTGCGCCTGTTCGTCTATGACTGCGCCGATGAGGGCGTGCGCCAGCGGGGTGTGGTGGCCAACGGGGTGTTGGAGACCAGCGAGCGTCCCGAGACCATGCCCGATCCCGACGATGACTGGGAGGGTTGCCTTTCAGTACCGGGTGAGTCCTTCCCCACCGGGCGGGCCGCCTGGGCGCGGGTCACCGGCGTCGATGCCGACGGCGCGCCGGTCACCGTGGAGGGCACCGGCTTGCTGGCGCGGTGCCTGCAGCACGAAACGGATCACCTCGACGGCATGCTCTACCTCAACCGGTTGGTCGGCCGGCACGCCCGCGAGGCGAAGAAGATGCTCAAGGCTCAAGGTTGGGGCGAGCCCGGGCTGAGTTGGGACCCCGCCGCAGCCCGTCCCGACGACTGAGCACGCACGACCGCTGCACTCAACCGCACCGTCGAACGGCCGTGGTAGACCATTCGCGTGGCCGCTACTCACAAACCGAGGTGCAGCCGGAGTGCGCGGTCGAGCTGAACCGCCAGATCGGCAGGTAGTACGCCGACACAGCGCCCGATTCGGATTACGGCGACTGACCGGACCTGTTCAGCCTGCGCCTTCGAGTCTCGTCGCAAGCCACACCCGGCGGCCGGAAGCAGCACTTGGAATGGGTGGATCCGGGTGACATTCGACGTCACGGGCACCACGGTCAACACACCGGACCCGGATCGCTCCGCTGCCGCGTTCGCGCCGTTGTTACTCACGATCACCGCTGGCCGTACCTTGTCCGCCTCGGAGCCGAGCGCGGGGTCGAGATCAACCATCCGGATCTCCCCACGTCTCATTGGGAGCCGTCAAGCCCATCGGTCGCAACGGCTTCCCATAGCGATGCCTCGTCTCCGGCCTCCCATTCGGCCCACGCCTGCTCATAGGAGTCAGACAGGACGTGCGCGCGCAGCAACGCAACCGCCCGCTGCACCGTGGCCGAGCGCGACCGCACGCCGTGAGACGTCGCATAGTCGTCCAGGAACTCGACGTCTTGCTCCGAAAGGCTGACACTCAGCTTCACACCAGTGATGCTACCTCTTCGACCCAATGTGCACTACCCGCAGTGCGACCGAAAGGTACGCATGTGGCTGCGACCGCCATTCGCTTCGAAATTCAGCCGCGGCGGCGACTCAGCTGTCGCCGAGTTCGACAGCAGGGCTGTCCGCAGCTGCCAGAGCAGCCCTGTTGTCGAACTCGGCGCACCCAAGGCTGTTCCCCCGCTGAGAGCGGGGGACATACCGTGAGCCAGGACCCATTTCACACCTCAGGGCGGCGCGCAGCGCCCACGACGTCGGCTCCGAATGGCGGTTTTCACGCGCAGAGAAGCTGGCGGAACAGGAGGTGGTGTGGTGGCGTTGCTTGAGCAACGGTGTAATCCTCGAAAAGAGGCGGTGGTTGCGGTGGATCCCTTGGACTCCTACTCGCGGACGGTCAGCTCGGTGGCGGCGGCGGTCACCCCGCACGTCGCAAGCCTGCGGGTCGGGTCGGGCGCCGGGTCGGCGGTCGTGTTCGCCGACGACGGACTGCTGCTGACCAACGCGCACGTCGTCGGCCCGGCCCGCGATGGGGTCGCGGCGTTCACCGACGGGACCGAGCGCCGCTTCGACGTAGTGGGCGTCGACCCGCTGTCTGATCTTGCGGTGCTCCGGACCCGCGGCGCCACGCCGGCTGCGGCGGTCCTGGGCGACGCCGACGGTCTGGTCGTCGGACAGCTGGTGATCGCCGTTGGCAATCCCCTCGGGCTCGCCGGATCGGTGACCGCCGGAGTGGTCAGTGGGCTGGGCCGGTCGCTGCCGGTGCGCTCGGGCCGGGCCGTGCGGGTGATCGAGGACGTGATCCAGACCGACGCCGCGCTCAACCCTGGCAACTCTGGCGGCGCGCTGGCCGACGCCAGCGCCGAGGTGGTCGGGATCAACACCGCCGTCGCTGGTGTCGGGCTCGGGATGGCAGTGCCGATCAACGCGACGACCCGCCGGATCATCGGCGCGCTGCTGGCCGATGGCCGGGTGCGCCGCGGTTACCTCGGGCTCGTCGGGACGCCCGCCCCGCTGCCTGGACCGGTCGCCCAGCGCACCGGTCAGACGTCGGGGCTGCGTCTGGTGGAGGTCATCCCGGGAAGTCCCGCCGATCGGGCCGGACTGCACACCGGCGATATCGTGCTCAGTGCCGGCCGCAAGCCCGTCACCGACGCCCAGGGTATCCAGCGCCAGTTGTTCTCCGACGCCATCGGCATCACCCTGCCGATCACCGTGTTGCGCAACGGCGCGATGGTCGACGTGATCACCGTACCCACCGAGCTGGTGGCGAGCTAGTCACGTCCGGGACACGCCGTAACGGACCGTGCGCCCACGATAACGGTGAGTGTGCGACTATCGATCGCAGTGTCCGGGAGTGGGAGTTAGCCATGACGACGTCGCTGGAACGCGGGCGGTACGACTGGCCGTGGCGGGGCGGTCCCGGATTCGTCACCCCGGACGGCTCCCAGGTCGTCCTGCGCGGCCGTGCGCTGGACGTGTCCAGACCGTGGTCGTGCGGGTTCATCGCCCTGGTCCGTGGTGTCCGCCGATCGTTCACCGTCGCCGAGGCCGGCGCCTTCGACTGGCACGCCACCTTCACCACGATTCCCGATCAGCTGCTCCGCCAGCCGTACAACGCCGGCGAGCTGGTCATCGGCATCCGAAACAAGGCTGAGGATTATCGGGCGGCTTGGCGTGGACCGTGGTTTGAGCTGCACACCCGAGGCAGCGGGTCCCCGGACGGGATCAGCACGATTTTCGACGCGTTCCGGCTGACCGACACCCCGCTGGGGTTACTCGCTGCGCCACGCAGCGCGAGACAGGCCCAGCTGGAACCGGTGCGGGTGGCCAAGGAGATCCCCGGGATCGGCTATCTGACCATCGAACGCCCCGGCGCCAGCCAGCTCCTGGTCCCCGACTTCCGGGGCCATCTGACCCAGCATGGCGAGCTGTGGCGCGAGCCGCTCGGGCCCGGCGCGCAGGGACGGTCGCGCTCCGACGCCCTGATCCTGGCTACGCCCACAGCGATCGCCCGGCTGGTTCCCGGCCCGACCGACACCGCGGACCCGAACGAAGCGTTAGCCTTTCTTGACGACTTGAGCGTGATTTGGGAGCCCGCATGATTCTGCTGGGGGTGCCCGTGCTCGCAGGTGCATTCCTCCTCGTAGAGGCGGGCCTCGAGCACATCAGGGCACCCGAGATGTTGGCTCGCGCGGCGGGCACCGGGTTGGTGGCCGCGCGTGCCATCGCGGCCGTCGAATTCGTCATCGGGGTGCCGTCGGTAGCCGCGGTGGTATTCGGCACTGCTGAGCTGCGGTGGGCGCTCGCGGCCCAGACCGCGATGTACGTGGCCTTCGCCGCCCACCTGTCGTGGCGCCGCTACCAGCGTGATGAGTCGGACTGTGGCTGCAACCGGATGGGTACCCAGGTCGGTCCCGGTGGGATCGCCCGGGCCGTAGTGCTGGCGGCCGCCACGTGTGCCGCGACCACGGTGTATCCGGCCGTCGCGCTGCCCGGCGGAGGCATCGCGGTCCTGCTGGTCGCCTGCGCTGCGGTGATGGCCGTACTGCTGTACACGCTGCCGGCCGCGGTCGACGGGCGTGCAGCGTGAGCGCGCTCACCGCGGCACTGGTGCTGAGCTGGGGCTGCCTGGCGGTGCTGGCGCTGGCGATGGCCGGGATCTTGCGGCAGCTGCGGGAGCTGCAGGCCGAGGTGACTCAGCTCAGCACGCCACCTTGGCGCGCCGCGGCGGGTCGCCGGGTGGCGGAGTTGGCCGGCACAGATCCCCTGGTCCTGCTGGTCCTCGACCCCGGGTGCAGCTTCTGCGACGCAGTGCACGAGCCGTTCACCCGGCTGGCCGGCGAGCATCCCGGTACCCGGTTCGAGGTGCTGTCCCCGCGTACCCGGTGGGCTGACACACCGAACATCCGGTCCCGGGTGGACCCTGACCTCGTCAAGGAACTGGACCTGCCCTGGGCACCGGCGCTGCTGCACGTCGGCGCCGACGGCACGGTGCTGGCCGGGCAGCCGGTGCCTTCCCCGGAGCTTCTCGACGAGCAGGTGACGAGCCTGCTGAACACCGCCCTGCACCGCCAAGGAGCGTGATGATCCAAGCTGACATCCCCCGGATCGACCAGCCCGGCTCCGACGCAGCGCCCCGCAGTGTGCAGTTCCGCGACGCATCGCCGACGGTGCGCCGTCGGGGGTTCCTGGCCGTCGTCGGCACGGCCGGCATGACGTTGGGACTCACCGTGCTGGGATGGATCCCGCTGGCCCGTCCGGCCAGGG
>JAICSB010000155.1 GCA_025937115.1 Pseudonocardiaceae bacterium
GGTGGGCTCGCTGGATCTGCAGCGCGCGCTGACCGAGGGCGTCTCGGCGTACCAGCCCGGTCTGCTGGCCGCGGCCCACCGCGGGGTGCTCTACGTCGATGAGGTCAACCTGCTACCCGACCATCTCGTCGACGTACTCCTCGACGCCGCCGCGATGGGTCGCGCGCACGTGGAACGCGACGGTGTGTCGGTCTCGCATGCCGCGTCGTTCCTGCTGGTCGGCACGATGAATCCAGAAGAGGGTGAACTACGCCCGCAGCTGCTGGATCGCTTCGGACTCACCGTCGAGGTGGCGGCGTCCCGTGACGTCGACACGCGGGCCGAAGTGATCCGCCGGCGGCTGCGTTACGAGGCGGACCCGGCTGTTTTCGCAGCGGTGTGGCATCCCGAGGATGCTGCACTCGCCAATCGGATCACGGTGGCCCGGGCGGCGTTGCCTGGTGTGGTGCTGCCCGATGGCGAACTGCGTCGGATCGCCGCGGTGTGCGCCGCGTTCGAGGTGGACGGGATGCGTGCCGATCTGGTGCTGGCCCGCACTGCCATGGCTCACGCCGCCTGGCGCGGCGCCGCCGCGGTGGGCGAGGAGGACATCCGGGTCTCGGCGATACTGGCGTTACCGCACCGCCGCCGCCGTGACCCCTTCGACCAGCCCGGCCTAGACAGCGAGCAGCTAGAGAACGCTCTGAACCAATCCCCACCCGACCCCCCCGACCCGCCCAACAACGGCGGGGCCCCTCCCGACATGGAGACATATCGGGGTAATTCGGCACCCAATAGCCCCGATATGTCCCCATGTCGGGGGGATAGCTCCGGAGTGACGGCGGCGCCGGGCGCGCCGTTTCGGGCGCGGTTGTTGGCGGTGCCCGGGGTGGGGGCTGGGGTTCCTGGGCGGCGGTCAGCTGCTCGGACGAGTGTCGGGCGGATGATCCGTGCGTCCGTCTCCGCCGGCAGTGGGTTGCACCTGCTGGGCACGCTGGCCGCTGCCGCGCCGCACCAGCGCGACCGCGGGCGCAGCGGCCCTGGCCTGCTGGTGTACCGGGCCGATATTCGGCGGGCGGTGCGGGTGGGACAGGAGTCCAACCTGGTGCTGTTCGCCGTCGACGCGTCCGGCTCGATGGCGGCCCGCACCCGGATGTCCGCGGTGACCGGCGCGGTGCTGTCCCTGCTGCGCGACGCCTATCAGCGCCGCGACAAGGTAGGGCTGATCAGCTTCCGGGGCACCGAGGCGGAGCTGCTGCTACCACCGACGTCGGCGGTGGATGCCGCTGCTGCCCGGTTGACCGCGTTGCGCACGGGGGGGCGTACGCCGTTGGCCGCCGGGCTGGTGCGCTCGGCTCGGGTGCTGGCGGCCGAGCGGCTGCGCGATCCCGACCGGCGGGCGTTGCTCGTGGTGCTCACAGACGGCCGGGCGACCCACGGCGGGATGGACGCCGCTCTGGCCGCGGCCGCTCTACTGCGCCGCGACGGCGTCGCGTCGATTGTGGTGGACTGCGAGTCCGGGCCGGTCCGGTTGGGACTGCCCGACCGGCTCGCGGTCGCGCTAGGAGGTGGGTGCGTGCGGCTGGCGGAGCTGTCAGCCGACGCGGTGGCCGGAGTCGTCCGCGCTGCCAGATCTGCCGCTAGATCCGTTGCCTGAACGGAGGTTCACATGCCCCAAGGCGTACCGGTCGCCGTCCCCGATGACGGGCTGTCAACCCGGCAGCGGCGTCATCGGCCGCTGCTGATCGTCCACACCGGAGCGATGAAGGGCAAGTCCACAGCCGCCTTCGGCTTGGCGTTGCGGGGTTGGAGCGCCGGCTGGTCCATCGGGGTGTTCCAGTTCGTCAAGTCCGCGAAGTGGAAAGTGGGGGAGCAGGCCGCGTTCCAGGCGCTGCATGACGTGCACCAGCGAACCGGGCAAGGCGGGCCGGTCGAGTGGCACAAGATGGGCGAGGGCTGGTCCTGGGCGCGCAAGCAGGGCAGTGTCGAGGACCACGCCGCCGCTGCGGCGCAGGGGTGGACGGAGATCACCCGCCGGCTGGCCGAGCAGGTACACGACCTGTATGTGCTCGACGAGTTCAGCTACCCGCTGCACTGGGGCTGGGTGGACACCGACGAGGTGGTCGCCACCCTGGCCGACCGACCCGGCCGGCAGCACGTCGTGATCACCGGCCGCAACGCCCCCCCTGCGCTACTCGACGCCGCCGACCTGGTGGTGGAGATGACGAAGGTGAAGCACCCGATGGACGCCGGCCAGAAGGGCCAGCGCGGAATTGAGTGGTAAACCGCTCGTGAGTGGGAAACAGTGTTATAACACTGTTTCCCACTCACGGCTGGTTGTCGCGGCGCCCGCATCGGGCGCTGGCAAGACCACGGTGGCCACCGGGTTGATGGCCGCGCTGCGGCGCCGGGGCACCACGGTGGCCGGGTTCAAGGTCGGCCCGGACTACATCGACCCCGGCTACCACGCGCTGGCCACTGGGCGACCTGGCCGCAACCTCGATCCGGTGCTGGTCGGTGAGCAGCGCATCGCGCCGCTGGCCGCCTACGGCGCTGCCGGAGCGCAGGTCGCGATCGTCGAGGGCGTGATGGGCCTGTTCGACGGCCGCACCGGGACGGCGGGCTACGGCTCGACGGCGCACGTCGCGGCCCTGCTGGGCGCCCCGGTGCTGCTGGTCGTCGACGTGCGCGGCCAGGGCCGAAGCGTCGCCGCGCTGCTGCACGGGTTCCGGTCCTTCGACGACAGCGTCCGGATCGCCGGGGTGCTACTCAACCGGGTCGGCTCGGCGCGCCATGAGCAGGTCTGCCGGCAGGCCTGCGTCGAGGTGGGCCTGCCAGTGCTCGGTGCGCTACGCCGGGATGACGCGCTGGCGGTGCCGTCGCGGCACTTGGGTCTGGTCACCGCCGCCGAGTACGCCACCGCGGCGGGCGTGGTGACCCGTTGGGCCGATGCGGTGGCCGCCCAAGTCGACCTGGACGCGGTGGTCTCGCTCGCCGCGCCAGCGCAGGCGGTCACGCGTTGGGAACCGGACGCTGAGGTCACCGCGGTGACCGGAAAGCCGGTAGTCGCCGTGGCCGCCGGGCCGGCGTTCACCTTCGGCTACCCCGAGCACGCCGAACTACTCACCGCGGCCGGCGTCGAGGTCGCGCCATTCGACCCGCTTCGCGACGAGGCGCTGCCGCCGGGAACCGAGGGCTTGGTGCTGCCCGGGGGATTCCCGGAGTGTCACACCGAGGCGCTGTCGGCCAACGTCGTACTGCGGGCGCAGATCGCCGCCCTCGCCCATCGCAGCGCCCCGGTGCACGCCGAATGCGGTGGACTGATGTACCTGTGCCGCTCGGTGGACGGCGCACCGATGTGCGGGGTGCTCGACGCCGAGGCGACGATGACCAGGCATCTGGTGTTGGGCTACCGCGACGCGGTGGCGTTGCGCGACTCGGTGCTGCACCAAGCCGGCGCGCGGGTCAACGGCCACGAGTTCCACCGCACCACCGTCACGCCCCGCGCGGGCGTCCCGGCGTGGGCATGGACCGGCGCGCAGCCGGAGGGGTTCGTCCAGGGCCGGGTACACGCATCGTTCCTGCATACCCACCCCGTCGCGCATCCAGCGGCGGTGGCACGCTTTGTGGCAAGCTGCCTGAAGAGTTAGGTCGACACTAGGGTTAGGTCGACACCGTGGAGCTGATCGGGATCGGGGTGGGTCCAGGGGACCCAGATCTGCTGACTGTTGCCGCGGTGCGCGAGCTGTCGCACGCCGGACGGATCTTCGTGCCGGTGATGGCCACGGACGTCGCGGGCCGCGCGGAGGCCGTCGTGCGGGCACATCTGACCCACAACCGGCTGGAGCGGCTGGTGTTCGCCCTCAATGACGACGTCGCCGGGTCGCAGCGCCGGCGCCACGGCTGTTGGGACGCCGCGGCCGCGCGGGTGGTGGCATACCTGCGCAAGCACGGCGGCAGCGCCGCCTTCGCCACCCTCGGTGACCCGTCGGTGTACTCCACCTTCGGGTACCTCGCCAAGACGGTCCGCGAGCTGCTGCCCGACATCCGGATCCGCACCGTGCCGGGCATCACCGCGATGCAGGCCGCCGCCAGCGCTGCCGGGTTGACCCTGGTCGAAGGATCCGAACCGCTCACCCTGCTCCCGATGACCCGCGATCTCGCCGCCTTGGATGCGGCGCTGGCCGGGGGTGGGGCGGTCGTCGCCTACAAGGGCGGCCGCCGGTTGGTGCAGCTCCGTGAGCGGATCGCCGCGGCGGGTGCGCTGGACCGCGCCTGGTGCGCCGAGCACCTCGGCACGCCTGACCAGCGGATCGCGAGACTGGCGGACACCGATTCCGCGGCCTACCTGTCGACGGTGGTCGTCCTGCCGCCGCGCGGCGGCAGAGGAGCGCAGCTATGACCGACGGGCCGCCGCTGCGTGAGCCGGACCTGCCCCGGACCGCGAAGATGCGCCCGCACGCACTGCGTACCGGGTTCAGCACCGGTGCCTGCGCAGCGGCGGCGGCCAAGGCCGCGGCGGCAGCGCTGAGCGGCACCCGGATGTCCACTGTGAACATCGGGTTCCCGTCGGGGGATCGGCACACCTTCACCGTGCACTCCGTGCGTTGCCAGGGGGCCACCGCCACCGCTGTCGTGATCAAGGATGCCGGCGACGATCCTGACGTCACGCACGGTGCGCACCTGACGGTGACCGTCTGCTGGCGCAGCGACGGTGAGGTGGTGCTCTACGGCGGCGAGGGCGTGGGTGTCGTGACCCAACGTGGACTAGGCCTGCCGGTCGGGCAGCCCGCGATCAACCCGGTACCCCGCCAGATGATCACCGAGGCGGTGTGGGAAGGGTCCGGTGGGCGGGGCGCGGATGTGACGATCAGCGTGCCCGGCGGGGAGCAGATGGCCCGCAAGACCACCAACCGGCGGTTGGGCATCGAGGGTGGGATCTCCATCCTGGGCACCACCGGCATCGTCCGGCCGTTCTCCACCGCCTCCTGGCGTGCGTCGGTGGAGCAGGCGGTGTCGGTGATGGCCGCCCAAGGTGTGCCGACGCTGGTGCTCGCCACCGGCGGGCGTACCGAGCGGGGCGCGATGCGGCTGCTGCCGCACTTGCCGGAGGTGGCGTTCGTGGAGGTCGGCGACTTCACTGGGGCGGCGCTGCGCCGGGCGGTGGAGCACGGGCTGACCGAGGTGGTGTTCGTCGGCATGATCGGCAAGTTGACCAAGCTGGCGTCCGGCGTCCTGATGACCCACTACACCAAGTCCAAAGTGGACACCAATCTGCTGGCGGAGATCACCGCGGCGCACGGCGGCGGCCCGGCGGATATCGCGGAGATCCGCGAGGCGCCGACCGCCCGACGGGCCTATGAGATCTGGGAGGCCAGCGGATTGCTGCGCGCGTGCGGGGACGATGTCTGCGCCCGGGTGGCGGATACGCTGCACCGGTTCAGCGCCGAGATCGGGCGCCCGCTGAACGCCAAGGCAGCCATGGTCGACTTCACCGGGAAGCGCGTGGTGGCCGCCACCGAGCCGGACTGGGTTTCAGAGTGACCGTCACTGTGGTCGGCCTGGACGGCGCGGCACTGCCACCCGGCGCGGCCGAAGCGCTGGCAAATGCTCAGGTCGTGCTCGGCGCGCCGTATCAGCTCGCCACTGTGCCGGTGCCCACCAGCGCTCGGGTGCTCGGGCCAGCTGAGTTGGACGGCCTTTGCGACACCCCAACCGTGGTGCTGGCCAGCGGGGATCCCGGGTTCTTCGGCATCGTGCGGGCGCTGCGCAACCGCGGTCTGCGGCCCGTGGTGCTGCCGGCGCGGTCCAGCGTGACGCGGGCGTTCGCGCTGCTGGGCCGCTCCTGGGACGACGTCGCGGTAGTCTCGGCGCACGGCGACAGGTCGCTGCGACGGGTGCTCAACGTATGCCGGGCACACCCAGCGGTCGCAGTATTGACCGGACCAGGAGCAAGCGCCCCGCAGATCGTCGCTGGGCTGTCCGGCTGGCACCGCAGTGTGCTGGTCGCCGAGGACCTCGGCGGTCCCGGCGAGCGGGTCCGACGCTTCGACGGCGAGCAGGTGCGCGATCCGCATATCGTGATATGCCTGGCCGACGAACACGCGGTTCGTGACCGGGGGTGGATCACCGGCGGTGACCCGGTGCCGCCCACGACCGGCTGGGCGCTGGACGAGACGGAGTTCTCACACCGCGATGGGATGATCACCAAGTGGGAGGTTCGGGCGCTGGCCCTGGCTCGGCTGGCCCCCGGGCCGGGTCGGCTGGTGTGGGATCTGGGGGCCGGGTCGGGCTCGGTCGGGGTGGAATGCGGCAGGCTCGGGGCGGCCGTGGTCGCCGTCGAGCGCGATCCCGCGCAGTGCGCCCGATTGATGGCCAACGCCAGCGCCCACCAGGTCGACGTCCGGCTGATCGAGGGACAAGCGCCGGCGGTGTTGGCGGGCCTACCCGAGCCCGACGCGGTGTTCGTCGGTGGGGGAGGGCCCGATGTGGTGCGCGCCGCGGCGAAGGCCTCGCCCCGCGTCGTGGTCGCGCTGGCCGCACTCGACCGCCTGGCGCCCTGCCGCGCGGCCCTGCGGGAAGCGGGCCACGAGGTGGATGGAGTCCAGCTCGCGGCGTCCCGGTTCGCGGAGCTGCCCGACGGGTCGGTGCGATTGGCTGCGACCAACCCGGTGCTACTGCTGTGGGGGCGACGATGACGGACCTGGTCGTCGGGCTCGGCTCGTCCCGCGGGGTTCGCGCGGCGGCCGTGTGGTCGGCGCTTCGATCGGCTGTGCCGGACCTGACCGCGATCACCGCGTTCGGCACCATCGACCAGCGCCGCGACGAGGCCGGGCTGCTCGCGGTGATCCGGGAACACGGTGCACCGTTGCACTGCTATCCGGCCGCTGAGCTCGACGCCGTCGACGTTCCGCATCCCAGCGAGCCGGTCCGCGGCCACGTCGGCACCCGCAGCGTTGCCGAAGCTGCTGCCCTACTAGCGGCTCATGATCTCGGCGGAGGATCGCTGATCGTGCCGAAACTGCGCGGCGAGCACGTCACGGTCGCGGTCGCCGCCCTGCATCCGCTGTCGATCAGTTCAGCGTGCACTGCTTGCGGGGCGTGCCTGCGCACCTGTCCTGAGTACGCCTTGCGCCCAGCTCCACTGCGCCCCGTGGTGAATGCGGCTCGCTGCACCTCCTGCGGCGAATGCGTAGAGGTCTGCCCCACCGACGCGATCACCTTGCGTGATTAGCGCGAATCAGAACGGTGGTGGCCCGGGGTGTGGCCGGATGTCTGTGTAGAACTCGATACGGGGTGGCGCGCGGA
>JAICSB010000383.1 GCA_025937115.1 Pseudonocardiaceae bacterium
CTACCGCGCAGACCACGTAGAGAACCGGATGCCCGAAGGGCTCGACGAACCCGCCGGACCGGAACTGGCTGGTGACCACCTTCATCAGCCCGGCAGTGAGCCCGTAGAGTACTCCGGTTGCCGCCGCCAACGCTGCGACCCGCACCGCCCCGGAGAACCGGGCGGATACGCCGAGGCACCCCACTACGAGCACAGCCAGCGTGATGGCCAGCGGCAGCAGCGTCCAGCCGTCGTCAGCGAGTTGGGTGGACGCGTCGGTCGGCTGGGCCAGCAGCAGGAAAGCGGACAAGCCCGCCACGCATCCCAGTGAGCCCAACACGATGAGCCGGTCCACCCGGCGATGGGCCAGCAGCGCCGCGAACACCGCACCGAACAGCACGCCGGTCACCAGCAACGGCTGCACGAGCACCAGCGGACCGAACGCGAGAGCGACGAGCTGCAGGCTCAGACCAACAATGACCGTCACGATTCCCAGCACCCACACCGGTCGCCGGATCAGCTCCAGGATCAGTCGCGGATCGAGCGTGCCGGTGGTCGGCACCTCCTTGGTAGCGCGCTGCTGGACCGCGCTGGCCAACCCGAAACTCGCCGCCCCGGCCACCGCGGCCGGCACCGCGACGAAGAACATCGTCGACGTCGAGTTCGGCACGCCTCACTCCTGCGTTGTGTGGTGGACTGTTGAGCTACGCGGCGCATCGGTCGCCAGCTCCTCGAAAGCCCGACGTAGTGCGCCAGCGAATCCGGCTGGATCGGGCACGAGCCCGGTATCCGCGCTCACCCCCACTCCGATCATGTCTCCCCAAGTGAGAAAACCAACAGCCAACCCGACGCCGTCGGCCAGCGGCAGCACCGGAAACACCGAGGTGATCCGGACTCCCTTCACATAATGCGCCTTTCGTGGCCCCGGCAACACTGAGGCGATCAGCGAGAAGTACCGCCGCCGGTAAATCAGCCGCACCAGGGCCGCGTGCAGCGGCGCTGGCAGCCGGCCCAGCGCGTCGACCACGGCCTGGGCGGCGACCGGCTGCTCGGCCCGTTCCAGCCGGCCCAGCGCGTCGGCAACGGCGACGATCCGCCAGGTCGGTGGCATCGAGCCTACGGGTAGGTCCAAGGCCAGCGCGGCGGTGTGATTGCCCTGGTAGCAACCCCCCTGGTCATTGCCACCGGCCCGGCGGATCGCGTGGGTGGTCCGCGGCGTCATCACCCGCAGCTGATCGTTCACCGCGGTACCCACCGGATCGGCGCGGTGCAGCGCCTCGCCGACCAGCGCCAGCAGCAGCGAGGTGGTGCCCACCCCGTGTGCGCGGGCGGTGGCCCGTACGGAAGCCGCCGGCAATTCCACCATGGCGTAGTCCCGCACGGCAGTGCTGCGCCCGACCGGTCCCCCCGCCGGCGCCGGTCCCGCACTAGCCAAGCTGACCACCCCCCGAACCACCCGCCGCACGTGCAGCGCTCTTGACCTCCATGTTGCGCGTTGTGCGGGCTCAGCGGGGTTAACGAGGCGTGAATAACCCCGCGGAGTCCGCTGAATGCGGGGGTCCTCGTGGTCGGTGAGCAAGCCGATCAGGGTGGCGGTGACGGCGAGGCCGTCACCCAGGCTGTGGTGCATCTTCGCCAGCAGCGTGGTCTGAGCGGTATCGGCGTCGTAGACGACTTCCAGTTGCCACCCGGGGACATCCAGCGGAACCGGAGTGCTGAAGAACTCGCGCAGGGCCGCCGACCAGGCGATCCCGCGGGCGGTACCGACCGTTCGGACTCGCAGGTGTCGCGCCGGCTCGACGTCGTCGACCGGTAGCCACCGGGGCCGCCGGCCCGGCCGCAGATCCAGCCGGCGGTGCAGCATCGGCAACGCGGGCGCCCGGTCGGTGATCAGCGCGGCAATGTGGTCGGCGAGCTGTTGGTGCCCGATGGGCGGCTGGTCGGCGAGTATCAGCACCGCGCCGACCTGCTGGGGAACCGTGCGGCTGGCGGCGTGGGCGAAGAAGGCGTCCGGTGCAGCCAGTGGGCGGGCCCCGTGGTGGCGGGCCAACCCGGGCAGCGCGGCGATCTCAGCATCGAAGTCCAGGGCACCGATGTGGGTCAGCGCGCGCTGCTGCGCGCGGGCGAGCAGCGCGGGCCGGCTGGCGAGCTCACGCAACGCGTCGATCAGCTCTGCCGGCCCAGTGCACACGGTGGCCAGACCTGCTTGGGCCATCAGGTCGGCATTTGCCTTGCCGTGCCCGGCGATCGGCTCGAACATCAGCACCGCCCGCCCGCACGCCACCGCCTCCAGCGCCGTCGCGCCGCCGGCGTTAGTCACCACGACGTCAGCGGCCGCGGTCAGCGCCGGCATCTCCGAGGTCCACCCCAGCGGCACCAGCCGCTGCGCAGTCTCGGCCCGGGCTACCAGCCTGGCCCGCAGCGCCTCGTTGCGCCCGCAGGCCACCACCACACAGAGCTGCGGGCCGGCGGCAAGCGCGGCGTCGACCGCGCGCTCCACCGAGCCGAACCCGAGCGAACCGCAGGACACCAGCACGATCAGCCGGTCCTCGGGCAACCCACAGCGCCGCCGCGCCTCGCTCGCAGAGCCAGGGTGAAACGCGGCGACGACCGGTGGCGCCCCGACCGCGCCGCGCGCGTCCGGTCGCGCCCGGTACATCGCCCGCAGGCTCGGCTGGCTCGCCACGTAGTGCAGGTCGACCTCGGAGTAGACCCAGAACGGGTGCGGCGCGAAGTCCGAGATGATCGCCGCGACCGGGACATCCAGACCGCCGCGCCGCCGGATCCAGTCCAGCCCCCCGGTGCCCAGCGGGTAGGTCGACACCACCAGGTCCGGCCGGTACTCCTCGATCACCGGCGCGAGTCCGATGCCGCTCCACACCCCGACGACCCGGCAGGACGACGCGGCAAACCAGCGGTAGCGCCACAGCGCGCGGTAGAAGAAGTCATACAGCCAGGGCGTGGTGTCCACGTTGACGCGGTATATCCAGCGAAATCCCGGGCCGACTCCCCGGCCCATCAGTTCCAAGGTGTCGATGCGGCGGATCTCGCAATCCGGCCACAACCGGCGGGCCCGCTCCTCGACGGCCCGCGCGGTCGCGTTGTGGCCCTCGCCGATATCGGCGCTGACGACGAGCAGCTTCCTAGGAAGCAATCGCTGCGGTGGCGCGATGTTCACCAGCGCTACCTCGGCTCGACGTGCCGGGCCGCCGGATCGGACTCGGTGGCCGCCGGTCCCCAGGCTAGTGCCAGCAGCAGTGCGGCGCGGGTCCCGGGGTCGTCCAGGGCGGACCCGAACAGCTCGCGCAGCTGGGCCAGCCGGTACCGGACCGTCTGGGTGTGCACATGCAGCTCATCGGCGACCGCCCTGCGGTTGCCCATATGCAGCAGCCACGACTTCAGTGTCTCCAACAGCCGGTCACGGGTGGGCTCGGGCAGCCCCGCAAGGGGAGCCAGGTACTGCCGGCGCAACGCGGCCAGCAGCAGGTCGTCGCGGTGCACCACCAGCGCGTCGAGGTGCTCGTCGACGAACAGGGGGTCGTCGGGCAGTACGTGTCGCAGCCGTACGGCGTGCTCCGCGAGGCTCACACTGGCCGGCAGCCGGTCGACCGGCACCGTGGCGCCGACCACCGCCCCGGCCCCGCGCAGCGCGGTGGCCAGCCGCTTGCGCTGCCCCGGACCCTCCGGGTCCGGCACGATCGCCACCAGCATCTGCCCCCGCCGCAGCCGCAGGCAGGAATCGTCCAGACGGTCCAGCAGCGCCCGTCCGACCGCATTGTCCGGATTGATAAAGACGACGGCGACCTGCCGGGGCAGCGGCCACTCGACCCGGGCCGCGGCGGCCCGCACGGCCGCCATGTCACCGCGGTCGGACAGCAGTAGCTCGGCCAGCTCGTCGCGCAGCCGCTCGCGGGCATGCCCTTCGACCGCCTGCGCTTCGACGTATCCCCGCAGCGACGCCGACGACAGCTGGTCCACGGCGGCGAACACGACCGAAGCCAATCCCGCGAA
>JAICSB010000736.1 GCA_025937115.1 Pseudonocardiaceae bacterium
CAGCGCGTGATGCTGATCGGCGACGGTGTCAACGACGCCCCCGCCCTGGCCGCCGCGCACACCGGGGTCGCGATGGGACGCGCCGGGTCCGACCTCGCCCTGGACACCGCAGACGCGGTCATCGTCCGCGACGAGCTCGCGACCGTTCCCGCGGTGATCGCGCTGTCGCGCCGCGCCCGCCGGTTGGTGATCGCGAACCTGGTAATCGCCGCAATGTTCATCACCGGCCTGGCTATCTGGGACCTGGCCGGCACCCTGCCACTGCCGCTGGGCGTGCTCGGACACGAGGGCTCCACGGTCGTCGTCGGCCTCAACGGCCTGCGCCTGTTGTCCACCGGCGTCTGGCGCCGCGCCCTGCGCGGCTAGCCGATCGGCTCTTGCCTTCCGGGACCGGAGATGCGCCCGATCACGGGAAGGAATCGGCCGACGGCTCCGGCGTAGCGGAGGTAGTCCTCGCCATGTACGCGGCTCAGATGGGGCTCCTCCACGCGGCGAGTCTGTAGCTGCAGCGCCGAGAAGCACACCAGGACGGCGACGATCGCAGCGGCGGTAGGCACCAGCAGGCCCAAGGCGAGGCTGTTGGCGAGCAGGCTGGTGTAGGTGGGATTGCGCACTACCCGGAACGGGCCGGTGGTGACCAGCGGCGCCGGATGATCGGGGTCGATGCTGGTGCGCCAGGCCTGGCCCATGTGGTGTTGGCCGGCCACGGCCAGCACCACGCTGGCGACGGACAGGCCCGCGCCAGCCGCTGCCACGACCACCGGAAAAGCGACCCGGGGCAGTGCGACGCCGGCCAGCACCAGCGCTGGGTTGCTAAGCTCCAGCCCGCAGCCGAGCAGGAACATCGCGCTCGCGGTCTTCTCCGCGGCGGTGGCGCCCAAACTCGCTACCCACCCTGAGGCTCCGGTCCGCCGGCGAAGCCGCAGCGGCTCCACGATGAACACCACGATGACGTAACAGATGCCGAGCACCAGGGCAACCGTCGCCATAAGCCCCACGCTAGCGCCAGGCGGTGTCGCGGAGCAGCCGCTCCGCTTCTCTCTGCAGCGCCGGTATCACCGTGGACGTCCGCCGTCTCTATAAAGCACGGCCACCCGAAACTGGAGACTTATTCACGGCCCCGGCACGGATCCCGCTCGGTTCGGCCCGCAACCCCCGCACGTCCTGCTGGTGCCCTACATCCCGCACACCCTGCTGCTGCCGCGCTGCAGCCTCGTCGTGTCCCACGGTGGCGCGGGCATCATGTTCGGCACGCTCGCGCACGGGTTACCCCAACTCATCCTGCCGCAGGGTGCCGACCAGTTCATGAACGCAGCTGCCTGCCAAAACGCCCGCGTCGCGCTCGCGTTGACGCCCGACGAGCTCTCCGCAGAGGCGGTCGCTGCCGCTGCTGGCCGCCTGGTCACCGAGCCGGGGTTCGCGGCCGCTGCGGCCCACATCCGCGCCGAGATCGACACCATGCCGACCGCTGCCGACATCCTCGCCAGCGACCTGCTACGGGCGAGGCGTAATAACCATGTGCCTGCATGATCACCCCGCACGAGCACCGGAGGGTCAGGTGGCGGTCGCTATGTGGGGTGGGTCTCTGTCATTGTCCAGCGCGCCGAGCGCTCGCCGCAGCGATGGGACGACCCTGCTGCGCAGCACGACCGCAGTGCCCGCGCGGTTGTCGTCGGGTTGACCGATGGTGACGGTGTCCACGCAGGCCCGCATGAGGGGGATACCGCGGCGGCGGTTCTCATCGTCGATCGGTGGCGCACGCCAGCGGCCG
>JAICSB010000021.1 GCA_025937115.1 Pseudonocardiaceae bacterium
GCTGGCGCGGCGGCTGGTCGACGCGCTGGACGGCGCAGCAGTGCTGGTCGGGATGGACGGGTATCACCTGGCGCAGTCGGAGCTGCGGCGGCTGGGCCGCGCTGAGCGCAAGGGCGCCCCGGACACCTTCGACGCGGCCGGTTACGTCGCGCTGCTGCGCCGGTTGCGTAATCCCGACGCCGACACCGTGTACGCCCCGGAGTTCCGGCGCGCCATCGAGGAGCCCATCGCGGCCGCGGTGCCGGTGCCCACCGGGTTGCCGCTGGTCGTCACCGAGGGCAATTATCTACTGTTCGATACACCTCCGTGGTCGGCGGTTCGCGGGCTGGTGGACGAGGTGTGGTTCCTGGCGCCCGACGAGCGAACTCGCCGCAACTGGCTCGTCGCCCGGCATCGGCGGTACGGCCGTACCGACCAGCAAGCGGCCGAGCGGGCCACTGGTAGCGACGAGAACAACGCCCGCCTGATCGCACCCACCGCGGCCCGAGCCGATCTGATCCTCGACCCCACACAGTTCGACTGATCTGCGCACTTAGCTCGCTCTGCGAGCAGTGCGAGAGTCGCGCTTCGCGACGGTATCCAGCATCACCGAATACTGGCCGACCGGGCAAAGCCCGATGGCGACAGCCACGCACAACCTAGGTAGGCCGATCCAAAGAGTAAGTACTAATACTCCATTCCAGTCGGTATCTACAGCCCATTCGGGTGTTCATGGCAATACTTGCGCCCTTGCTATCACCTAGTGTTACTCTTGACGAGTCGGTAGCCCTGATTGAGGGGTCAGTGGTGGGGTGCGATAAGGCAGGGGGGCCTAGCCGTGCTCGATGCAATGGTGGTTTCAACTCCGCTGATCAGCAGATCGAGCTTGACTGCGGCTAACGGAGCTGCGCCCTAGAGCGCAGCCACGCGCGCTGACCACCTCCCTGAGGCGGCATGCCATTCAGTGCCACCACGCACCTTGTCGGTCGGCGGACCCGGGTGATCACCGAGGGGGACCATCCAGGTCGCCGCCACCCTGCACATCGTCTAGACGCATGCCCCCGGGGCCGGGTCAGGACCCAGGTGCGGACTACCGGGCTAACCCGGGTACGGAGAAGAGGGCCGAGGATGACCATGCATGACCAAGAGCTGGTCGTGGGGATCACACCTTTCGAGGAGCCCAACGCAGCTCTCGCGGTAGCGCTCGCGCGAGCCGGCGCGGTGGGCGTCCTCAACCTCGGCCTGGACGCGGGGTGGGCGCGGGCAGCCCTGGCAGACGTCTGCCGGTGGTGGGGCGGCGCGTTCGGGGTCCGGGTACCGCCGGAGTGCCCGCTGCGGCCGGCCGATCTGCCGGAGCAGGTCGACATGGTCGTGCACGGGCTCGGTTCACCGTGGCCCATCGCATCTGGGCGGCGCGCGGTCGTCGAGGTCGTTTCGGTAGCGCAGGCCCGGGCGGCGGTCCGGGCGGGGGCGTACGGATTGATCGCCAAGGGTGCCGAAGCCGGTGGCCGGGTCGGCGTCACGACCACGTTCGTACTGCTGCAGCAGCTGCTGACTGACCCGCAGATCAACATTCCGGTCTGGGCGGCCGGCGGGATCGGGCTGCACACGGCTGCCGCGGCGGTGGCCGGCGGTGCGGCTGGGGTGGTAATAGACGCGCAGCTCGCGCTGGTCGCCGAGGCCGATCTACCGGACGAGGTAGCCGCGGCGATCCGGCTGATGGACGGCAGCGAGACCGCGGTCGTCGGTGGTCACCGCCTCTACACGCGCCCCGATCTACCGGCGGTGGACCCCGATTCGGTGGCCGCCAGGCTGGGTGCGAGGGATCTTGGTGCCCTTCCGATCGGGCAGGACGGCGCGCTGGCCGCTTCGCTGGCACAGCGGTATGTGACCGCAGGGGGCGTCGTGGCGGCGATCCGCGCCGCGGTCACCAACCAGCTGCGCGCTGCCGTATCGCAGACCGCGCACAGCGTGCGGCCACTTGTGGTGCAGGGGCCGATGACCCGGGTCAGCGACCAGGCCGGGTTCGCTGCCGCGGTGGCGGCGGCGGGCGGCTTGCCGTTCCTAGCCTTAGCGCTAAGCAATGGCGAGCAGGCGCGCGCGTTGCTCGAGGAGACCGCAGCCCAGCTGGATGGGCGGCCGTGGGGAGTAGGCATCCTCGGTTTCGTCCCACCGGAAATCCGCGACGCACAGCTGGCCGCGGTACACCAGGTGCGCCCACGGTATGCACTGATCGCTGGGGGCCGGCCGGCGCAGGCGAGGCCGCTGGAAGCCGCCGGGATCGCGACGTTTCTGCACGTGCCCTCCCCCGGCTTGCTGGACCGGTTCCTGACCGAGGGGGCCCGGCGGTTCGTGTTCGAGGGCCGGGAGTGCGGTGGACACATCGGACCGCAGGCCAGCTTCCCGCTGTGGGAAGTCCAGTTGCAGCGGCTGTTGCGCTACGACGACGCGCACGGGTGCGCCGGCCAGCTTCACGTGCTGTTCGCCGGGGGAATCCACGACGAGCGTTCAGCAGCCATGATCGCCGCCCTGGCCGCTCCCCTGCTGGAGCGGGGCGCTCACATCGGAATGTTGATGGGCACCGCTTACCTGTTCACTGAGGAGGCGGTCACGGCTGGGGCCATCCGGCCCGAGTTTCAGCGCGCCGCGCTGGGTTGCGAGCAGACCGTGCTGCTGGAAACCGCACCCGGCCATGTCACTCGCTGCGCGGACTCGCCGTACCGGCGCACGTTCACCGAGACCCGGGCCCGGTTGGTGGCCGCGGGAATGCCGCGCGATCAGATGTGGACTGAGCTGGAGGAGCTCAATCTGGGGCGGCTGCGGATTGCCAGCAAGGGTCTGCGCCGCGACGGTGACACGCTGGTCGCGGTGGACGAGGAAGTCCAGCACGAAGAAGGCATGGTCATGCTTGGCGAGGTAGCCACGCTGCGCTCGGCGACCACGACGATCGAGACGTTGCACACGCAGGTGACCGAGGGCGCAGCCGGTTTCCTCACTGCCAGGGCCGCCGAGCTAGGTATCGGGCCGACCAGCAACGTTCAGCCGGCCCAGACGCCAGAAACCCATCCGCTGGACGTGGCGATCGTCGGTATGGCCGGAGTGTTCCCAGGTGCCGAGGACCTAGCCGGCTACTGGGCCAATGTGCTGGCCGGGGTGGACGCGGTCACCGAGGTGCCATCTGAGCGGTGGGACCCGGCGGTGTACGGCGAGACCGCGAAGTGGGGCGGATTCCTGCCGAACATCCCGTTCGACGCGTTGGCCTACGGCATCCCACCGGCCGCGCTGGCCAGCATCGAACCAGTTCAGCTCCTGGCGCTGGAGGTGGCCGCCCGCGCACTGCACGATGCCGGGTACGCGCGGCGCAGCTTCGACCGGGAGCGTACGTCGGTGATCTTCGGCGCCGAGGCCGGAGCCGACCTGAGCAGCGCCTACGGGTTCCGTTCGCTCTACCCGGCTTACCACGGGACGCTGCCTCCCGAGCTGGATGAGCAACTACCGAAGCTGACCGAGGACTCCTTCCCCGGCGTGCTGGCCAACGTGATCGCAGGTCGGATCGCCAACCGGTTGGATCTCGGCGGCGCCAACTACACGGTAGACGCCGCCTGCGCCTCCTCACTGGCCGCGATCGACCTAGCCTGCAAGGAGCTGCAAGCCGGCACCAGCGCAATGGTGCTCGCCGGTGGCGCCGATGTGCACAACAGCATCAACGATTATCTGATGTTCGCCTCGGTGCACGCGCTCTCGCCGACCGGCCGGTGCCGCCCGTTCGACGCCGCCGCCGACGGCATTGCGCTCGGTGAGGGCGTGGGGTGCGTGGTTCTCAAGCGGCTCGCCGACGCCGAACGCGACGGCGACCGGATCTACGCGGTGATCAAGGGAATCGGCTCGGCCAGCGACGGGCGCTCGCTGGGGTTGACGGCACCGCGGCCGGAAGGGCAGCGCCGAACACTGGAGCGCGCCTACCGGATGGCAGGGATCTCGCCGGCCGAAGTCGGCTTGGTGGAAGCGCACGGCACTGGCACTGTGGTCGGCGACCGCACCGAACTAACCGTATTGACTGAGTTGTTCACCGAGGCCGGCTCACCGATTGGCGGCTGCACGCTGGGATCGGTCAAATCTCAGATTGGGCACACCAAGTGCGCCGCCGGAATCGCCGGGTTAATCAAGGCAGCGTGCGCAGTGCACACTGGGGTGCGTCCACCCACCGCTGCGCTGCGGGATCCGAACCCGTACTGGGACCGCAGCACCAGCCCCTTCTCCTTCGACGCCGTGGCACGGCCGTGGATCTCATCGACACGCCGGATCGCCGGCGTGAGCGCGTTCGGGTTCGGCGGCACGAACTTCCATGCCGTGCTGACGTCCTACGAAGGTGCACCAGAACCCAGGCACGGGTTAGACGCCTGGCCGGCTGAGCTGTTCCTGTTCACCGGTGCGGGTTGGACGGCGGCGCTCGCGCAGCTGGACCGGCTGACCGACTTGCTTGTGGCCAATGACGAGGCGGGCCGGCCCTGGCGGCTGCGGGATCTCGCCCGGAGCCATTCGGTGGAACACGGCCGCAACCGAGTGTGGGCCGCGGTGGTGGCCGAAGACCTGGCGGACCTCGCCACCAAGCTGACGCAGGTTCGGTCAGCCGCCGCGGGGAATGGTGTCTTCCTCGCACCCGACAGTGACCCGCTGGGCGAGGACGGCGCAGGCCAGGTCGCTTTCCTCTTTCCCGGGCAGGGCAGTCAACGCCCCGGCATGCTGGCGGAGCTGTTCGTGGCGTTCCCGCGGCTGCGTCGATTCCTGGAACTCGGCAACCGGTGGGCCGGTGCAATGTTCCCGCCGGCCGCGCTCGGCAAGGAAGAGTCGGCGCGGCAACGTGCAGCGCTGACCGACACTCGAGTCGCTCAGCCTGCGCTCGGTATTGTCGGGCTGGCCATGCACGAGCTGCTCACCTCGCTGGGGATACAACCCGACCACCTCGGCGGCCACAGCTACGGTGAGCTGGTCGCGCTGGCCGCCGCCGGCGCGGTTGATCCCGCCGAGCTGCTGGAACTCAGCGAGGCCCGTGGCCAGGCCATCCTCGCAGCTGCCGGTGTCGACCCGGGCACGATGGCCGCGGTCGCCGGTGCTGTCAAGCAGGTTCGGGCCGCGCTAGGGGATGGGCCCGTCGTGGTGGCCAACCACAACGCACCCGGGCAAGCAGTGATCTCCGGACCTACCCCGGCGGTGGACGCCGCGCTGAAGCGGCTCGCCGCGGCCGGGCTGACCGGTGCACGTATCCCGGTTGCGTGCGCGTTCCACAGCCCGGTGGTGGCCGGGGCGACGCCGGTCTTCGCCGCCGAGCTGGCTCGCTGCACCGTCGGTTCACCGCGGTCGTCGGTCTGGTCGAATACCACCGCCGCGCCGTACCCGACCGAGCCCGCCGCGATCCGGGCAACGTTGGCCGCCCACATCGCCGAGCCCGTCCGGTTCGTCGAGCAGGTCGAGGCGATGTACGCGGCCGGGACGCGGATCTTCGTCGAAGCCGGTCCGGGCCGGGTCCTCACCCAGTTAGTCGACACCATCCTCGCCGACCGGCCGCACATCGCGGTCGCCACCGACGTACCAGGCGAACGCGGTCTGCCGCGGCTACTGCTTACTCTCGCCGAGCTCGCGGTCGCCGGCGTTCCGGTCGATCCCACCGGGCTCTTCCATGGTCGCAACGCCCATCTGGTGTCTAGGTCGGCGGTTCCGCTCCGCCCCGGTTGGCTGGTCAACGGCCATCTGGTCAAGACCGCCGACGGGCGGCACTTGCCGGGTGGATTGCGGCCGGCTCAACAGCTGGCTGCACCGGAACCGGCACCAGAGATCGGTGCGGCGGCCGGGAGGGATGCGGCCGTGCTGGAGTTCCTCCGCAGCACCCGTGAGCTCGTCGCGGTGCAGCGCGAGGTCATGCTCGGTTACCTCGGTACCCCGGCTCCTGCCGGGTTAGCGCTTCCGGTGCCACCCGCGGCGGTGCAGCCTGCCGTCGTCCCGAACACCGCCGTGCTGAGCGCCGCCGCCGACCAGATACCCGAATCCGGTCCTGCCCAGTTGGGTGAGCCGGCTGAGCTGACACCCGAGACCGTGCTGGCCACGGTGCGGTCCCTCGTGAGCGAACGAACCGGCTACCCGGTAGACATGCTCGAGGCCGATCTCGACCTCGAGGCGGACCTGAGCATCGACTCGATCAAGCGGACCGAGCTGATCGGTCTGCTTACCGACCGGCTCGGACTGGCTGGTGCCGCCGCCTCCACGCTGGATGAATCGGTGATGGGAGAACTGGCCCGACTGCGGACGCTGCGCGGCATTGTCGACTGGATCACCAACCGGACCAGCACACCGCCCCCGGCCGCACCAGCTCAGACCCAGCAACTGCAACGGGCGCGGCGCTACCTCGTCGAGGCCGCTGTATTGCCGCCTTTGGGCGGACCTCCCGACGCGTCGCTCATCGGTCGCCGGATCGCCATCGTCGGGGATGGGGCGGGCATCGCGCTGGAGCTGTCGGTGCTGCTGGAGCGGCGCGGCGGCGAAGTACGGTTGCTCAACCCGGATCAGCCCATGGAGGTCACGCGGACTGATTCCCTCATTTACCTCGCTGCGCTGGACCGGGGCCGGGCGCCGGTACTGCCGGACGGATTTACCGGGCTCCGGGATGCCGTGCTCGGCGGGATCAGCCAGCTGCTGGTCATCACCGGCTCAGGTGGCAGGTTCGGTCGGGCGCACAACCCCAATGGCGTGGCTGGGGTCGGGCTACCCGGCCTGGTCCGCACAGTCGCTCGCGAATTCCCGGATCGCTTGGTTCGGGTCATCGACGTGGATCCCAAGGAGGAGCCGGTCCACATCGCCGGGCATCTGCTAAGCGAACTACTCACCCCCCACTCCCCGGCCGCTGTGGGATACGCGGCTGGGCAGCGGATCAGGCTGCAACTCGCCGCCGCACCACTGGACCCCGGGGGATCCGGCGGGGTCAGGCTCGGGCCGGAGTCTGTGGTGCTGCTCACCGGCGGGGCCCGCGGCATCACCGCGCGGATCGCGATCGGCCTGGCTCGGGCCGGTGCCGGTCACCTGGAGCTGATCGGCCGGACCCCGCCACCGGCTGGTGAGGAGGATCCGGTGACGGCGGCAGCGGCCGACCAGATCGCGTTGCGACGGGTGCTGGCCGAGGCCGGGAACCGCAGACCAGCCGACATCGATGCGGCGACCAGCCGGATTCTTGCCGAACGGGAGATCCGCGCGACGCTCGCCGAGCTGGCTGGGATGGCCGTCTCGGCCCGCTACTCCGCGGTCGACGTCCGCGATCCAGCGGCGGTCGCCGCCCTGGTGGATGGCGTGTATCAGCGGCATGGGCGGTTGGACGGGATCGTCCACGGTGCCGGCGTGCTGGCCGACCGGCTGCTGGTCGACAAGACAACCGAGGGATTCGCGCGGGTGTGGGCGACCAAGGTCGACGGAGCGCGGGCACTGGCCGAGGCAGCCCGGGAAGATCTCGGCTTCCTGGTGCTGTTCGGCAGCGTGTCGGGGGTGTTCGGCAACCGGGGGCAGGCAGACTATTCCGCAGCCAACGACGCGCTGGACACGCTGGCCCGGATCTGGGGGGCACGGGCGCACGGCCGGGTGGTCGCGGTCGACTGGGGGCCGTGGGCGGCGCCCGACGACGGGACCGGGATGGTCTCCGCCGAGGTGACGCGCGAGTACGCTCGGCGCGGCATCGGGATGATCGAGCCTGACGACGGCGTCGCGTGCCTGCTCGCTGAGCTCGCCGGCGGCACCGGTCCCCAGGTCGTGTACATGTGCGCCGACCCGGCAACGTTCGAGGTCGACCAGGATGGCTGAACCGATCCAGGTGGCCATCGTCGGGATGGCAGCGGTGTTTCCTGGCGCGCCTGACCTGGCCACCTACTGGTCCAACATCCTGGCCGGAGTTGACGCGATCTCCGATGTTCCCGCGTCGCGCTGGGACCCGTCCTATTACGATCCCGAGGCTGCCGCCTCGACCCGACACGGCGACCGGCTGTACTGCCGCCGCGGCGGGTTCGTCCATGCAGCCACATTCGACCCGACCCGGTTTGGGATCATGCCGCTGGCGGTCTCGGGAACCGAGCCCGACCAGCTGCTCGCACTGCACGCGGCCGCGGAAGCGCTCGCCGACGCGGGCGGCGAGACCAGGCTCGGCGATCGGTCCCGGGTTGGCGTGATCGTCGGGCGCGGTGCCTACCTCACTCCGGGCCTGGCTCGGCTGGACCAGCGGATCCGTACCGCCAACCAGCTCGTCACCACGCTGCGCGAGCTACTCCCGGATCTCGACGAGGCCCGGCTGGACGCGGTCCGGACCGCCTTCCAATCCCGGCTAGGCCCGGAACGGCCGGAGTCCGCGATCGACCTGGTACCTAACCTGGTGGCCTCCCGAGTGGCCAACCGGCTCGACCTGGCCGGCCCCGCCTACACTGTCGACGCCGCCTGCGCCTCATCGCTGGTCGCCATCGACCATGCCGTCGCGGAACTGACCGCCGGCCGCTGCGACGTCGTGCTCGCCGGCGGGGTGCACCACTGCCACGACATCACGTTGTGGAGCGTTTTCAGCCAACTGGGCGCGTTGAGCCCCAGCCAGCAGATTCGACCCTTCCACCGCAACGCCGACGGAATTCTCATCGGTGAGGGCACCGGAATGGTGGTGCTGAAGCGGCTGGCCGACGCCAGCGACGATCGGATCTACGCGGTGATCCGCGGTATCGGGATCGCCAGCGACGGCCGAGCGAAAAGCCTGATGAGCCCTCGCGCCGACGGACAGATTCGGGCCATCGAGCGGGCCTGGCACACCGCCGATCTCGACCCCACCGAACCTGGTGCGCTCGGCCTCGTCGAGGCGCACGGTACGGCGACCAAGGCCGGCGACCAGACCGAGCTGGCCTCGCTGAGCCGGGTCTTCGGGCCGCCGAACGGCGCTGGTCGCGACATCGGCATCGGATCGGTGAAGTCGATGATCGGCCACGCGATGCCGGCCGCGGGGGTTGCTGGGCTGATCAAAGCCGCGTTGGCGGTACACCACGGCGTTCTGCCGCCTACCCTGCACTGCGACGATCCGCACCCAGCGCTGGCCGGCTCCCGCTTCGCGCCAGTCACCGAGTCCCGACCATGGCCTTCCCGCGGTAACACGCCGCGCCGGGCCGTGATCAATGCCTTCGGCTTCGGCGGCATCAATGCGCACGCCATCCTGGAGCAGCCGACGGGCGCACAACGCTCGCGACGCGCGCGGCCCTCGGGTCCCGAACGGCTGCTGCTGCTGGTCGGAAACACGCCAGTCGAGCTGGAGCGGCAGCTCCAGGCGCCAGACACGAGTTTGCTTGATCGCGACGACGCAGGCGTCCCACCCCACGGTGGGCCGTGCCGGCTGGCGATCGTCGCGCCCACCGCGCGCCGGTTGGCGCTGGCCCGCCGGATCGTCGCGCAGGGCAGGCCATGGCGGGGTCGCGACGATGTCTGGTTCACCGCCGCTCCCCTGCGCCCAGACTCTGCGCCGGGCCGGCTGGCGTTCGTTTTCCCGGGTTTGGAGCAAGGATTCGAACCCCGGGTGGAGGACGTCGCCGACCACTTCGGGTTGGACCGGCCGAACCTCGGCGACACCGCCGTACTCGGCCAGCACGGTCTCGGTGTGTTCACCGTCGGCCGGCTACTCGACGCGGCGTTGCGCGAGCTCGGAGTGACACCCGACCTGGTAGCCGGACACAGCGTCGGTGAATGGAACGCGATGACCGCCGCCGGTATCTACCCGCACCGGGCGATCGAGGAGCTCATCACCTCATTCGACCCAGCGGCGCTGCAGGTGCCCGGACTGGTATTCGCCGCGCTCGGCTGTGGGGCCGAACAGGCCGCCCAGGTCATTGACGGCGTGAACGGGGTTGTGGTCTCGCACGACAACTGCCCACACCAATCGATCATCTGCGGTGCGGAAGCTGCTGTGATCGGCGTCCTGGACCGGATGCAGGCGCGCGGGGTCAGCAGTCACGTGCTGCCGTTCCGGTCCGGGTTTCACTCAACGATGCTCGCGCCGTACTTGGGCCGGATCCTCGACACCTTCGCCTGCCTACCTGTGCGACGCCCTGTCAGCCCGATCTGGTCGGCCACCACCGTCGATCTCTACCCCGACAATCCCGACCGCATCCGCGACCTCGCCGCCCGCCACCTGCTCGAACCGGTCCGGTTCGGGCCACTGATCCGGCGCCTGTACAAGGCCGGTGCGCGGGCCTTCGTCCAAGTCGGCACCGGGAGTCTGCCCGGATTCGTGGCGGACACGCTGAGCGGCCTGCCGCACCTCGCGGTAACCGCCAACACGTCGCGGCGATCCGGGCTGGACCAGCTACGGCGGGTCGCCGCCGCATTGTGGGTGGAGGGCTGGGCTCCCTGCTTCCACCGGTTGCCCCTCACCTCATCGGTCCGGACACCAGTGTACTCAGAGCCCAGCGGACCGGTCGTACCCCTCGACCTGGGTGCGCCGCTGATTCGGCTGGGGAACACCGCCCCAACCCTGACCCTGGCCGCACCCACCCGGCCGCCGGAGCTTCGCCGGCACCCGGTGCTGGCCGAGTTCGACGCGGCACTGCGAGACGCCGCGACTGCCGCCACGGATGTCGTGGGTTCTTGGGCACGGGCTACTCCCAGGCGGGCCAGTACGACGCGAACCCTTTCCCTGGCAACCATGCCGTACCTCGTCGATCACTGCTTCTACCGGCAGCCGGACGGTTGGCCCGAGCCGGCCGACCGATACCCGGTGGTGCCGTTGACCACGGTGCTCGAGCTGATGGCCGACGCCGCGCGGGCAGTGAGCCCTGGCCGCACCGTCGTCGGAGTCAGGGACGTCAAGGCGATGCGCTGGCTTGCGGTGGCCCCACCGGTCACCATCTCGATCAGCACGACGCTGCACCCGGACGGCAACGTCACCGTGATACTCGATGGTTACGCGCGCGGAACGGTGCTGCTCGGCGACGACTATCCGGCGTCGCCACCGCTGCCCTCTCCGCCGCTCACCGGACAACGATTCTGTGAAGTCACCGCCCAGGGGCTGTACGAGGACCGGTGGATGTTTCACGGTCCGGCCTTCCAAGGGGTCGCCGAACTCGGTCCAATCGCCGACGACGGGATCGTCGGCGAGCTGATCACACCGCCTGCGCCCGGGGCGTTACTGGACACCGCTGGACAGTTGTTCGGTTTCTGGATCATGAAGCGAACCGCGCAGAATCGACTCGCGTTCCCGGCCGGGATTGACCAGGTGCACTACTACGGTTCACCGCCGAGGCCCGGTGAGCGGGTGCGATGCGTGGTCCGGATCAGGTCGGTCTCCGCCACGGAGGTTGCCGCTGGCCTCGAGCTCCGGCACGCGGACGGCCGACTGTGGGCGAGCATCGACCGGTGGACCGACCGCCGGTTCGATACCGATGAAGTGACCTGGCCAGTCTTCCTCTTTCCCGAGCGCAACCGGATCGCGCAGCGTCAACCCGGCGGGTGGTATCTGGTCCACGACCGGTGGCCGGATCCGGCAACCCGGGAGCTGGTCATGCGTCGCTATCTCAGCGCCGCCGAGCGCATGGACTACGAGCGGCGCGCCCCCCGTGTAGCGCGGCAGTGGCTGCTGGGTCGGATCGCGGTGAAGGACGCAGTCCGGCAGTGGTTGTGGGACGCCGGTGCCGGCCCGGTGTTCCCGATTGAAGTCACGGTCAGCAACGACGCCTCGGGACGGCCGCGGGTCGCTGGGCCCTTCCCCGAGGTACCGGAGGTGTCCCTGGCGCATACCGGATCGCTCGCAGCGGCACTGGTCGGCCATCCCGGGTACCGGCCTGGCGTGGGCATCGACATCGAGCAGATCACAGAGCGGGACGAACGCACCGTAGCGACGATCCTCACCGACGCTGAACGTGACCTGCTCGACGCCGTGTGCTCATCGGTTGCGGAGCGGCCGGGCTGGGTGACCCGGTTCTGGACTGCCAAGGAGGCCGTAGCCAAAGCCACCGGCACCGGCTTGGGCGGGCGACCACACCAGTTTGCGGTCGAGCGGGTCGACGAGGACTGGCTACTGGTCGCTGCCGGCCCGGGAGCGACCAGCCGATGGGTGCAGACCGCGGTGGGCACGGAACCGGAGCCCTACGCGGCGGCCTGGGCCCCGCAGGGGGACCTGGACCGCACGCACGAGCACATATCAGCACACGCAGGAGGGGCACCCGGATGACAGTTGATCAAATCCTGACCGAGGTTCGCGGCATGCTGACCGAGATCATCGGCGCGGAATACGCATTGGGCCTCGATATCGGCATGGACACCTCGTTCGACGCGGATCTCGAACTGGAGAGCATCGAGTTCGTGAGGCTGGCCTCGATGCTCAAGGACCGGTTCGACGACCGGGTCGATTTCGTGGCGTTCCTCGCGGACAAGGAACTCGACGAGATCATGGAAATGACGGTCGGCGAGGTAGTCGCCTATGTTGCGAGCTGCACGTCCTTGGCGAGCGCGGTCGATGGCTGAGATCACTGCCGGCGGTGTTCGGTTTCACGTCCAGCGGCTGGTCCCACGTCACGGACCGAGTCAACCACCGCATCCGGTCGTTTTCGTCCATGGGCTGGGCATGGACAATCTCTCCAGCTTCTATTACACGCTCGCCAACCCGGTAGCGCACGCCGGCGCCGAGGTCATCTTGTATGACCTGCGCGGGCACGGCCTTTCCGAGCGGCCGGGTACCGGCTACCAAGTGTGCGATTCGGTCGCTGACCTTCATGCGCTGCTCGACGCACTGGCCATTGACGGACCGGTGCACCTGGTAGGCAACAGCTACGGCGGCATAGTGGCGCTCGGCTTCGCGATCGCGCACCCGGATCGGGTGGCGAGCATGGTGTTGATCGAGGCTCACTTCAGCGTGGCTGGCTGGGCCGAGCAGATTGCGGCCGAGCAGTCCAGGATTGGTACCGACCTCGCCAGGGGTGAATTGCAGGGTTGGCTCAACCAACTCGGCCGCAAGGCCGCCCGGCTGGGGGAAATGGCCGACGACCTCCTTAACCACACCACCTTCCTGGCCGACCTGAAGACCGTGCAGCCGATCCCGATGAGTCGGCTGCGCACCCTGCACTGCCCGGTGCGGGCCGTGTACGGTGAGTATTCCGATGTCGTCGGCTACGCGCGTGAGCTCGACGAATATCTGCCACACTGCGAGCTAACCGTGCTGGCGGGCTGTGGTCACTCGGTCCTGATGGACGCGACACCCCTGTTGCGCGAGATCATCCTGGACTGGTTCGCCGCCCAGGTACCGTCAGGTGTCCGGTGAGCCGGTTCCTGTTCGTGGTGCCGCCGTTGGTCGGACACGCCCTACCCACCGTTGCCCTCGGTCAGGAGCTGATCGACCGAGGTCATCAGGTCGCCTGGGCCGGGCACGCCGAGTCCATCGGCCCACTACTGCCGTCGGGGGCCAGGCTGATCCCGGTTGCGGCGGACTTCGCCGGCCAGACCCTGGCCGAGGTCCGCCACCACTCGCTAGGGCTGCGGGGGGCGGCCGCTTTCCGGTTCTTGTGGGCAGACTTCCTCATCCCGCTGGCAGCCTCGATGGTGCCCGGCGTCGCGGCGGCGGTGGATGAGTTCGCCCCCGACGTTCTGGTCGTCGACCAGCAGGCGGTGGCCGGCGCGCTGGTGGCCCGCCAGCGCGGGTTGCCGTGGGCGACCTCGGCCACCACCTCGGCAGAGCTGACCGACCAGTTCGCCACCATGCCCAAACTCGGAGCGTGGGCACGGCAGTGCATGATCGACTTCCAACGCGGCTTCGCGGTATTGACAGACCCTGTCGACCTACGGTTTTCCGACCACCTTGTGCTGGCGTTCACCACGCCCACGTTGGTCGGACCGGCCCTTTACTTCCCTGACCACTACGTCTTCGTGGGCCCATCGATCGGTGAGCGGCCCGGTGCACCTGAGTTCCCGTGGGGGTGGCTCGACCCGGACCGTCAACACCTCCTGGTCTCGCTGGGCACGCTCAACCGAGAGGTCGGTCAGCGGTTCTTCGCCACTGCGATGGAGGCGGTGGCACCACTGGCACACTGCCTGCAGGTGATCCTCACCGCCCCGCTCGACTTGGCGGAATTGCCGCCCGACCACGTACTGGTCCGCGAGTTCGTCCCCCAACTCGACCTGCTCCCGCACCTGGACGGTGTGGTCAGCCACGCTGGCCACAACACGGTGTGCGAAGCCCTGGCACACGGGGTGCCGCTCGTGGTGGCCCCGATTCGCGACGACCAGCCGGTGATCGCGGGACAGGTCGTCAACGCCGGAGCCGGCGTCCGGGTGCACTTCGGCCGGGTCAGCGTCACCGAGCTTCACAACGCCATCACGACCGTACTCGACGACCCGTCCTACCGGGCCGCGGCGCGGCGCGTGCAGACCTCATTCACCACCGCTGGCGGCTCCTCCGCGGCGGCCGACCACCTGGAGAAACTGACGTGACTGCTGTAGAGATCGATCCGTACGAGGCTGCACGGCCGTATTACCAGGCGGAACTGGCCGGCGGCGTCGAGCGCTTCCTCGAACCCCGCCGCAACACCTGTCCCTGGTGCGGATCCAGCGACCTGTCGGTACGGTTGCGGACTTCCGACCTCGTCCAGCGTAAACCGGGCCAGTTCACCCTGGAGCAGTGCGCGGCCTGCCAGCACATCTTCCAGAATCCCCGGCTCACTCCAGCCGGGCTGGACTTCTACTACCGCGACTTCTACGATGGCCTCGGCCAGGAGCTGATGGAAGGGTGCGCCGCCACCGCCATGCGGTCCTATCGCGGCCGGGCCGAGATCCTCAGGCCCTTCACCACGCCCAGGACGTGGCTGGACGTCGGTACCGGGTACGGCCATTTCTGTCAGGCCGCGCGAGAGGTCTGGCCGGACACCGTGTTCGACGGGCTGGACCAGAGCTCCGGCGTCGAAGAGGCGCAGCGCCGAGGCTGGATCGACCACAGCTACCGGGGGGAGTTCGTCGCGCTCTCCGACGAGCTGGCCGGCCGCTACGACGTGATCAGCATGCACCATTACCTGGAGCACACCCGGGAGCCGTTCGACGAGCTGGACACTGTGGCCAAGATTCTCCCGGCCGGCAGCTATCTGCTGATCGAGCTGCCCGACCCCGAGTCCTACTTCGGCCACGCACTTGGCCGCTGGTGGATGCCGTGGTTCCAACCGCAGCACCAGCACATGATCCCGGTGCGTAACCTGGTGCAGGCGCTAACCGACCGCGGGTTCACAGCGGTGGCCATCGAACGCGGCGCGGCCCACCAGGGCGGCGACCTGTTCCTCAGCCTGGCGCTCGCGCTCATCGCCGTCGCGCCCGATCCGGGGCTACCGTGGCTGGCCGCTGAGCCGATCCGCTGGCGGCGGCTTCGGCACGCCATGGTTGGGGCCGTGGGCCGGCCGTTGTTGGTGATAGCGCACCTGCTGGACGAGCTGCTTGGCGAGGTAGTGCGCCGCACCCGCGGGGGCAACGCTTACCGGGTACTGGCCCGTAAGGACGGCTGACGGTGACCGTGACGGCCGAGCCAGGTGACCTGTTGGTGACGGCGCTCTATACCTCCCAGGTCTGGGTGTGGGGTGGCCTCTCGCACGCGCATCTGTTCGCAAGCTCGGATGCCAGACGCGTGTTCGACGCGACCAACGCCGCGCTCGGGGCAGCGAGGATATGCAATCGCAAGCTCGCACCGCTGCGCCATTCACTGCTCCATCGCCACGCGATGATCGATCACCTGTTGGGTGCGTCGGGCTTTCGACACGTCATCGAGTTGGCGGCGGGGTTTTCTCGACGCGGCACCGCCGCCACGAGCGACGTGCACATGCAGTACACCGAGCTCGACTTGCCGCACGTTGTCGAGCGCAAGCGTCAGCTCCTCGGGCGCACCGACGAGGGTCGGGCGGTGCTCGCGCGGACGGGGTTACGCCTCGTTGAGTGCGACGTCGAGACCGTGGCGCTCGAACCGTTCGTGCGACGCGGCGAGTCGGTGTTCGTGATCGCGGAAGGCCTGATGATGTACTTGGGCGCCGACGCTCGCCGGGGCCTGTTCGCGAAGGTGAGGCAGCTCGCGGCGATCACGGGCGAGCTGCGGTTCGTGTTCGATCTGACGCCAACGGACGAGGAGCCCGCGCCCGGCATCGTCGAGCGGGTGCTTGAGACGGCGATCAAACGGTCTACGGGTGGCCGGACCTTCGAACGCGACGGGCGGACCCGCAACGAGATCGTGACCGCGGTTCGCGAGGCGGGTTTCGACGATGTCGAGATGGTCGCGTCCAGCGATATCGCGCGCGCGTGGAACTTGCCGGAGCCCGGTCGGCGAACGCAGGTGGCGCTGTTCGTCGCCCGAGCGTCTTCGGTACCGGGCCGCAAGGATGGCGGACGGTGACCACACCGGCGGGCTTCGTCGGTCGAGTCGCCCTGATCACCGGCGCCGCATCCGGGATCGGGGCCGCGGTTGCTACACGCCTGGCCGCTGACGGCGCCCACGTCGCGGTGGCCGACAACGACTGTCTCGGCGCCGAACGCACAGTGCGCATGATCCGCGAGGCCGGCGGCCACGCTGTATTTATCGCGCTCGACGTCACCGACCCGGCCTCGGTCGAAGCCGCGGTCACCGCCACCGTCGCCGCGTTCGGCACCCTCCATCTCGCGGTGAACAGCGCCGGAGTGACCGGCACCGCCGCGCCCACTGGGGAATACGACCCTCAGGACTGGCGGCGGGTGATCGATGTCGACCTCACCGGGGTCTTCTACTGCCTGCGCTACGAGATCCCCGCCCTGCTCGCCGCCGGTGGTGGTTCCATCGTGAATCTGTCATCAGTTTTCGGTAGTAACGGATGTCCACAGCAGGTCGCCTACACCGCAGCCAAGCACGGCGTCGTCGGCCTCACCAAGAGTGCCGCGATCGAATACGCCTCCCAGCGCATCCGCGTCAACGCGGTCGCTCCTGGCTTCATTGAAACGCCGCTCCTGACCGAGGGTCTCACCCCGCTTGGCCGTCGGACTCTGGTCCGCGCTCACCCGATCGGCCGGCTCGGCAATGCCACCGAGGTCGCCGAGCTGGTCGCGTTCCTGCTCTCAGACCATGCCTCATTCATCACCGGCAGCTACCACCTCGTCGACGGCGGCTACTCGGCACAGTGACTACGGGGCGAACTTTGCATGTGCGGTCTATTCGGCTGTTTCACCGCCACTTTCAGCAGTGCTACTGACGTGATCGAATGAAAAGTAAGACCTGTTGCAGGAGGCTCACACTTGCCCAGGTATCGCCGTGTCGTTCTCGTTGCCGCAGCCGCCGTCCTCGGACTGCTTGGACTTCCCACCATCGGCGCCGCCGAGGTGAGGAGCGCCCCGCAGCATTACGTCGCGCTCGGCGACTCCTACGCGTCCGGTCCCGGGATCCCTGAGCAGCGAGCCGATCCGATCGGCTGCCAGCGCTCCACCCACA
>JAICSB010000503.1 GCA_025937115.1 Pseudonocardiaceae bacterium
AACCCCCAGCGGTTCGTCCGCAAGCACCCCGAACCGCCGAAGCTACCCGGCGCCGCTTGGATCAACCGACCCGAACCAGATCCATTGATCCGATCAACGAACTGACCCAACGAGGTTGACAGGTTCCGCGGAAGCAGGCTCCTCCGGCGGACCACGCGCGGCCGCCGCGGGCGACGGCCGTAGAGCAGCAGCACCCCACCCGCAGCCACCATCACCCATCCTGCGTGGGACTGCGCGAGGAGACAGCAGGTCACCGCCGCGACGAGCCCGACGAGCCGACCCAGCGCGCGCCCCTTGTCCGCGGGTGCCAGCTCGAAAAGGACCGCCAGCGCTGCGACCGGTCCGAGGACGTTCGGGTGCGGGGTAGCGCCAGCGAGCTGCGTGAGGCCGAACAGGGTCCGATTGTTGTCGGTGAAGTCGACAGCGGTGTAGGACGATGCCGCCAGCCAGAGACTGACGAGGGTCAGAATGCGCGTGATGTAGCGGAGGTGCCGAATCACTCGCGGTGCGGTCAGGCCGGTTCCCCGGGACACGATGAAGGCGGCCAGCGGCAGGATGAGCAGGACATGCGTCAGTCCCCCGTTGGCGATGCCGGAGATGATCAGGATGAGCGCGTACAGTCCGAGCGCGATCACAGGCGCTCGAGGTCGCCGACCGGCGCGGATGCTTCCGATGACAGCCAGCGCGGCGAGGATGTAGATCAGGAGTGATCCCGCCTGCGAGACCCGAGCGGCGTTCGCGCTCAGCAGTGTGGGATCGACCAAGTGCTGGATCACCGGCGCGACGCCCATCACGTAGATCCCGGTGAGGGCGATCGTGGAGCCGTCACGTTCGGCACTTCGGATCAACGCTGGGCCGAAGAGGAGGAGCGCGACTACGCCCAGCAGCGCTGCGGTGAGCAGCGGCACGTTGGCGAGGATCGATCCCATGGCTTCGCCACCTTACGTGAGCCACTGCGCTCACACGGACGTATCGCCCAATCCCGCGCCCACCTGCCCCACTTCGCCCGATATGCTCGCCCGCATCGACACCGACGTGAACCCCTACTCCTCCGACTGGGTCCTCATGGACCATGGCGTCAACGACATCTTCGACGGCACCCTAACCACGCTCGCGATCACCATCGCCGATGTCACGCGATCTTCTCCAAGATCACCGGCTACGGCCGCAAGGGTCATGGTGATGCTCCCCACTGGCTCCGGCTCCGGCACCACAACCACGCTCGGCGACTTCTACGCCCTGCCCGCTGGCTCAAGAAGTACGCCCGAGAGAACCGCGGCGTCCACCCCGGCTTCATCGGCGCCCCGAAGATCGGCAGAGCCCTCGCAGACGCGATGGAACCCCTGCTCGACCGCTCGACGACGGCGTCTTCTCCACCAACGCGGACCCATCCGCGCTTCTGCTGAACCACCGGACCGGCGACCAGGGCAACGGGCTCGCCACCTCATGGAGCTCGTCGACAACTCCGGCCTCACAGCGCAGGGCGCCACCGCCAGCAAGGTCAACCGCAGTGACGGGCTCCCCGGACAGGTCCAGCAGGTTACATGGAACGGCACGGGCCCCGCGTGCCGCCTGCTCCAGCAGAACACCGACACCAGCAAGTTCACTGCTGGGGGACCTGGTGTACGGCGAGGTCGTCTTCGAGACTGACCCCGACGTCGCGGCAGCTACGTCATGGCGTTGGTCGCCTACTTCTGGACCGCCCCGGGCAGACTGGCGGCTTTTCGTACCGAAGCCAAGACGCCCCACAGCCTGTCGGCGTGGACGTGTGGCCGAGATCCGGTGTGACGCGGACGCCAGTCGCGGCCGTGCCGGGCGCGGTCGGGCGCCTCCAGCTCGCGGTTCTACCTGCCGGTCGGGATGACCCGGATCCTCAGTTCCAAGGTGCGGAAGGTGGACTACTGATGAGGCAGACCGTTCAGGGCTCTCAGGCGCAGGTCGACCGCCACGCCGCGCTGACCGTGGCGTTCTCAGCGGACAGCACCACTCCGACCTTCCAGGTGGCGTCTGCGTCCGGGATCGGCGCGCAGGGGCGCATGGCCTGGCAGGACGCGGCGTTCCCGTCACCAGCCAGTGCGACGCCAGTCAACGGGGCCGGTGTTGGTGTCGGAAGCCGGGGGGCCCTCCTGATCGGAGTCGGCTAGATCTCCTCGCCGCGGCACGAGGGCCACGGCGAACACAGGTGCCAGGTACCAGGACAGGTGGTACGGCACGGCGTACACGATGATGAGCGCCAGCCACGCGACGCCCAACGCGTCTCTCGAACGAGTTGAACGGTAGAGCGAAATCACGAAAATGGTGATCACCGCTGCAAGCGCGATCAGTCCGAGCCGAAGGTAGAGCTGGACGTACCAATTATGCGGCGCATAGGTGACGATGTCGCCGGCACTATTCAACCGCTCCCACCCGGTTCCGTATGGTTGACCGAACAGCATCGAGTAGCTACCCATGGCGTTCTGCTGATCAACGAGCGTCCGCCAGGCGTCCTGCCGATCATTGATCGTTCCCGTGCTCGACAGGGAATATGCGAGCTTCGCGGGCAGACCGCCGAGAACGCCAAGCGCATCCGCAACGAAGAAGATCAACGGCAATCCTACGATGAGGGGAACAATGCGCGACCTGATCTTCGACCTGGAGACCATGAACGCCAGGACCACGGCGACTGCCGTTGCTGCCCAAACGGAGCGATGCTGACACACCAGCACCACCACGAAGAAAACGACCGCCGATACGCCACGACGACGGAAGGTCTGGTAGAGGGCTGCGGCGGCCAGGACCAACGCCTGTCCCGCCACGAGCGGGCGGTCCGTCACCAACAGATCGCCCTGCTGGATCTGCACGTCCGCGCTGCCTACACCTCTCGTAGCAATATGATATGCCGCTATTACAATCAGTATCCACCCGATGGTGCGCACAAAGCGATCCAGACGCAGGCTGAAATGTTGATCTTTTGCCTGGCTCAACACCCAGGCGCCAGTCACAAACAGGTAAGCCGTCTCCCGGGCGTCGTTTACTGCGGTACTAAATCCTAGTGTCGCGTTTCTGAAGTTGGTTGACGGTTCGCCT
>JAICSB010000057.1 GCA_025937115.1 Pseudonocardiaceae bacterium
ACTCCGCGACGCAGCCCCGAAACTGCTGCGCGACCGACTGCTGCACCTACCTACCCGCCCGCCTCACCCGCAGGCAACGCAAACGATGGCTGCACCTGCACGCGGACTGAACCCTGGACCGACGACCTAATCAACACCTGGCGAGCGGTCAAGGCCCTCCCCGCACCAACCTGACCACCACCACAAAGCACCGACGATCATGGAAGGACCACCGCCCGGACAGTGGAACCCGGCGCCCCGACGCGACAGTCGGACCCCGACCCTACCCACGAACAGGAAACCATGATCAAAATAACAAGACTGTAGTTCAGGGGGACAAGCCCGTCACCCCTGTGAAAAATCCAGGTCAGGCCCCGAGCATCGGGCTGAAAAAGACGGGTGCTCTTCATGCGCCCTCGCGTAGAAGGGGTAGGGATCCTCCAGGTGGGTCCCCGCGAGGGGATTGAAATCCGTTCTCGCGAAGGTGGGACGAAGGTCGGTCAGTAACGCGAGCTCGATCGTCTCCATCGATGAACACTTCTTCCTCATACGGGCGCAACTGCGCGATCAGCTAGATTCCAGGAGTGGCGGTCCGTCGGCTCCGCACATCCGGTTGTCCCGGCGGCGATAGGTAGAGGCTTGTCGCCGCGGGTGTCTTGTCGGCGACCGTCCTTATTTGTTGGCGCCCGGTTGGTATCGGAGCGCTGGATTCCGGGGCCTCCCGCATCAGGAAGAGCTTGAGCTGCAGCGCATTCGATCGAATCCGGTACACACCAGCAGTGTTTCGCACACCGAGCACCTTGGCCCACGCGGAGCCCAGCAGAATCCAGTGATTCCACCTTCCCTGGCTCGGTCTTCTGAGCTCTAATCCCGAAATACCATGTCGGTTTCCTCGTGCCGGACCACCAAACTCGTCCGGTTCATCGCATATTTCACTCTTCTCCTTGAGATCCATTCAAAGTGAACTCTACAGAGCCGTGAACCGGCCAACGACGGGAAAAGTACGTGTTTTCTACCGGCGTGTGAGCCGGCGTCTGCTCGCGATGCAGGCGGACCGCACAACAACTCAAGTTCTGAGGTATCGGGCATGCGGTTCGGCCGGTGTTCACCGGGGGCGCACCACATGGCGAGGGGGGCGGAGCCGGAGGCAAGGTTGGAACCGGGTCGCACCGAATACCACGCTGGTCGATCGGCCGGTATCGCGGAAAGACGGTGTGGCGAGCGCTACGGCACAGTTACGTTAGCGACGAGATCGCACAACTGTCGGGTCAACTACAGCCCTCGTTCGCGTGCAGCGAAGCTGCCAGTGGGCAGCTATCGAGGTGCTTGCTCGGCGAGGCGGCGACGGTGGTTCCGGTGGGGCCATGATCGATTCGCAGATCGTCGCTGCAGTTCCGCATGAACAGCGTCCCGCGTCCTCGGTTCTCACGGTTCTGACCGCGGGTCGGGCGCCAGCGGCCTGTGTCGCGGGACGGTGGCGAGTACACCCGGCAGCTGGAGCTCCATATGCACTGTCACGGTGCCGCCACCAGGTCGGTAGGTGTGCTCAACGGCATTGGTGCATGCTTCACCGACGGCGACGAGCAGGTCGGCAACCGTCCGCGGCGCGGCACCGACCGCCGACAGCCAGCGCCGCATCGCAACGCGGATATCCCTCAGCGACCAGGGCAACGCCGGCACTACCAGGTCCAACGGACCGATCTCGCCGCTGTCTTGGCGGCGCGCTCGGCGGTGTCATAGGCGCTCTGCAGCAGGTGCTCACCCGGCGACCCCGGCAAGCGATGTGTTGTGCCGGACTCTGTGCCGGTTGCCTTGGGTAGCATCGGCACGCTCGTCGTGTTCATCGCATATCTCACCCCTTTCCTTGCGTATCGCGATTCAACCCGGACTCGATGAACCGTACTCCTACTACTTCCAGCACGCGCTGTACGCCCAGGCGATGCTCGACTGGCGAAACGGGCTCGTGCCGCGGGCGCTCGCGGCGCTCCAGCGCGTGAGCAAACGTCTGCTCGCGATGCAGGCCATGGAGGCGGCTGTGTTCGTCCTGGTCGATCAAGCCGCCCTCGCAGCGGAGGCACAGGACGCCGCAGCGGGCGAGGACGCCGCCGCAGGCCTCGCTCTCCTGGCCAATGACGGTGGCCTCGCCCCCTGCCGCGCAATAGTCGAGGTCGGCCTTTCGTGGGCGAGCTCGGCCGCCGGCGAGGCGGACGCGGCGGCGGCGCACGCACGGCACGCCCTTGACCTGCTGCTGTCCGAACAACGACTCCCGTTCTGGACCTCACGGGCGCACGAGGCCCTCGCGCACGCGCTGCTAGCTCGCGACCCGGCGGCTGCCCTCGCCGCGTTCGAAGCCGCCGGCCGGGGTTTTGAGCCGTGCGGTGCGAGATGGCGCCAACGCCGAACCTACGACGCCATGCGCCGGGTCGGCAGCGCCGGGCGACGACTCGCGGCCCGAGCCGGCGGCTCAGCCCTCACCCGCAGAGAGCGCGAGGTCGCCCGCCTGGCCGCCCAGGGCCACGCAGCCCGAGACATCGCCGAACACCTGTCCATCACAGAGCGAACAGTGGAAGGCCACCTCAGCAACATCTACGCCAAGCTCGGCGTCTCCTCAAAGCTCGAACTGGTCCGGACCGCACAACAACTCGAGCTCTAAGGCCCCCGTACGACCGGTCATGCGATTCAACAGGTGTCCCCCGGGACGCACCACAGGGCAACGGGCATCACGGAGCATAGGCAAATTCACCAGCTGATCTGAGCCACCAATGCCACGCAGAAATCGGGCACCGTCTAGCGGATGGAAGCCTGTAATGACCAAATCCGGCGCGTACCCGATATCGTGCAATAGAACGGCACTCATCGGCAGCGTTACGTGTTATCCTCCCGATCGGCTCTCAAGCGCGAACCAGGACAATTACTTCGTTGGAGACGATGCCTCCCTCGATGCGCTGCTGCACAGCCGTGAGACAGTAGATAACCTCGCGCAGCAGTGAGTCGACCTCCGTCATTCCGGTCACGTGATTGGCGAACGCGACGGCGGAGGTGAGTCCCAGACGAGCACAGAGGATTACGCCCTCGTCGTGGGGCGCCGTCCTTCCCAGGATTGGCGATACAAGATCGTAGATGTCGTGCACGATACGCCGAACCAAACTGCACAACTCTGCAGTCGGCCGATCTTGCCCCTGATCAGGTCCCAACAGCCCCTTGGCCCGCTGGAGTGACTCGATAGCCTGCACTGGTAGAACATGGTTCTCCATTCGAGGACGTTCCTGTATAATATTTGTCAGGAATTTGTCGAAGTCCGCGATGGCCTGCTGCGGTTTGAAAATTTTATTTCCAGGGTTCCAGCGCGCAACAAGTACAACGTAGGCGAGTACTAGAACCCTTATTTTTTTTATGTTTAGATCGGCCGACAACGCGGCTGGCTGATGTGTGCGACATGCCGTCAAGATGATCACGAGGGCACGGTCGAGTGCACGGTAGAGGTCACGGTCGAGGTCCTGGGCGCGGTCACGGTCGAGGTAGCGGGCAAGGGCGCCGTCGGGGTCGCGGGCGCGGTCGCGGGCGCGGTCGCGGGCGAGGTCGCGGGCGCGGTCGAGGTAGCGGGCGAGGGCGCTGTCGATGGCGAGGGCGCGGTCGAGGTCGAGGGCGCTGTCGAGGTCGAGATCGAGGTCGAGATCGAGGTCGCGGGCGAGGTCGAGGTGGCGGTCGCGGTCGTTGTCGAGGTCGAGGGCCCGGGCGCTGTCGATGGCGAGGGCGCTGTCGACGGTGCGGGCGCGGGCGAGGGCGAGGTCGCGGGCGAAGGTTAGGTCGAAGTCGAGGGCGAAGACGCGGTCAAAGACGCGGGAGAGGTCGCGGTCGAGGTCGCGGTCGAGGTCGAGGGTAAGGTCGCGGGCGAGGTCACCGGCGAGGTCGCGGTCGAGGTTGCGGGTGGATCTGAGAGTGCAACAAAGGGACAGAAGTATGGATGTTCGTTGACGATCCGTGGTCAAGAATCGATGTACCTGATCCATCGTTGGCATATAAGGATACGGTACGCCGTTCGGGCAGTATAAACGTGGATGAGTGTCTCCCTGTGTCCACACGGAGTGTTTGACTAGATCGGTTATGAGCCCGATAGCGTTATCGGCTAGTTCATCCTGCGCCGGAAGGCGGTAGGTGGTTCTATCGTCGAAGAGACTATTGACCCAGTCTACGAAACAAGTAGCGTCGCTGGCTCGCATGCCGACAGCTGTCTTGTCATCATCTGCAGTAACGTCGGAAGGTTCATCCAGCGAACGATAGAAGCCGCGTGTTGCTTCTTCATCCCTGAACATGGTGTAGATATCTCTGGCCACGGGTTTTGCGCAGACAGCAGTGCCGTCATCGAGCAAGATGACGTCACGAAGGCTGCGGGCGACTCTCACGGCAGTGATCATTTTTCGACGAGCAGCAGCGTTGGGCTCGGTTGAAGTTGTGGCCGAAACCAGCAAGCACTTAAGGATCTCGCGGATATCCGGCTCGACCTCACGTGCTTCTTCGGCACAGTCGAAGGCCAGCTCCAACGCCCGCATGCTGCCCAAGTCCAGACATTTCTTGATAACAGGGCTCGCGTCAGTCCCGGCAGCCCAAAGCAGAGTAGTTTCCCTCCACCAAAAATTGTTTACGCTGCCCACGAGCAGGTCAGTGCGCTGGCGCTCTCTTATTTCCGCCGCAGCCAGATATTCTTGAAAGGTCGAGTGGACAAACGAGTAAACTCCTTCCTCCCGTTCAACGAGGAGCCCGCTTGTCACCGTCTCTTTCAGAAAATCCGATGCACACACTTTTTCGGAAACGCGGTTCAGCACGGGCCCAACAGTCCGCTTGGCCTCCTCTTCGGGAATTTTTCGGATCTTTTTCTCCATCATGTGCAGGGCAAGTTCCCGAACAACTCGCTCCTTCTGCTCGCCACTCAGTTCGGTCCTCACGCCGGGTAGACCCTTGGCTTCTTGGCGACGATGCAGAAGCATATCGCACATCTCTCCATAGAGTTTCGCACGGGTGCCAGGTAGCGCTCCCGCGAACCGGTGCACGTTGGCAATCATAGTGAGCAGCAACGGATTAGCCCCAAGATCATACAATGAAGGTTGCCGACGCAGGCGGCTGAGCAAGTCATCGGATTTCGTCTGTGACTTAATACGGATCTCGTCTCCAGATTTACCGGTAATCCAGCACTCGATCGCGTAATGCCAGTAATGGATGAATTGAGAGATCTGCTCCCCAGTAAACCTGCTCACCTGCAGGACATTGGCCTTGCTTAACGGGTTGGCACGGTACCCGTGCGGACGAGACGTGACCACATAGTCGTTCTTCGGATAGCGTTCGATCTGCCGCTGTACCCACCTGACAACCTCCTTCCGATCGTCCTCGATTGCTACCTCGTCCAAGCCATCCAGCATGACCAGACACCGCTCGCCGTCGAGACGCCCCTCAAGCCAGTTGGCGGGGATCTTCCCCGACATCCAGGTCGGCGAAGCGGCGACACTCGCTAGCGTAGGTTCAGCATCAGGAGGCCGCACGATCGCGTCGACGTGATCTCGCAAGTAGAGCAGCACCGGCAATGGCTGTGAGCGAAAACGTCGCTGGCACAGATCCAACGTAGTGCGGCGAAGCAACGTGGTCTTACCTGAACCCGGACCTCCGATGACCGCAAACACACCGGGGTCGACACCACCGAGGAACGAAGCTAGCGTCCTGCGCTCCGCAGACGCATCCACCTTGCCCACGAAGGGTTCGCCGGAAGTCTCATGCAGAGCCCGAGGAAGCACGCTGACGTCGACGTACACCTGAGGCAACTGCAGAATGTACGGGCCTCCGGTTGCGACACCGAGCAGTTCGACGTCACGCACACTGCTACCAAGCTGGTCAAGATACTTGCCGCGATAACCCAGCAGCACGGCACTGATTGTTCGGTCGACAGCATCCGCTAACCGAGGCACCCACTTCTCACTTACTGCACCACCCACCCGGCTGACAAATCTCAACACAACGAACACCAACCCCCAGAGCGCGAGTAGTACAGCGTTCCACACCCGGCTGCTGCTTAATACTTCCGGGCAGAGCCCGATGACCAAGGTCGGAGGAGCGCAGAGCGCCACCAGTGTGATCACGAGCTTCCTCACGATCACACCCAAAGACCCCGCCGCCTGCTGACCCGACACGAGTTCTCCCAGAAAATCTTGTCAGCCTCAAGGACTCTGCCCTCGCCGCGATAGATCTCCATGATAGCCAGCGGCACGAACGGCACCAGCGGTCGACCGACCAGCGACACTAGGACGCCCCTGCCACGAGTGCGCTATTGGACGCAGCCTTGCTGACTAACGTTAACGTGATCGTCTTCAGTAAGTGCTCCCCACAGGTGCCGGGCCTCCTGCAACACGTTTCCACGCGTCTCGAAAACCGTGCCCTCGCCGGGCGGCTGTCTCCGGGATGACCGGCCACGAGAACTACTCGGCAGGACTGGGCGGGCAGAATTTGGCATCCAATCGACCTGCCAGAGGGCTACCGTGTGGTCGGGCGGCGTCAGGTCGACGGGACGCCACACGAGCCCTGGCGTTCAAAATCGTCGATGATCACATTGGTCTCAGATCGTTTGGACACTTTTTCGGTCACAATACACATCCAGACAACCCAGAAAGACCACAAAACCCGATGGAAACCCTCGTCGGGACCGGTCTTGGGGAGGTGCACGTTGGCTCGCCCACCCTCGATCTGGGCAAGCACGGGAGCATCCGAGTCACCCGTGAGGGGTCAGCAATGGGTCGCGCGCCTGTCGCTTTCGCCAGCCCAACGGTCAGACCGTCCGCGTTGAGCGCTGGATCCTCCAAGACCGCCGCGACGAGCAACCTCCAGGACGAACTGCGCAACCGGGCCGGCGAGCGCACCGTGATGTTGTCGGCCGGCTCGCGTTTTGCCGACGCAGGCTGGCTGCGGCACCGGGGGCGACGGTCAGGTACAACCTGCGGGCCAGCGCGTTCACCGCGGCGTCAATGACCGTGAGGTTCCGCCCGGCATGGCAGTGATCGGATGTGCCCAGGGAACGTTCAGTTACTCCCAGGGAACTCCCAGCTACCTCATACAACGATATTTGTGTCCGAACGTCCCTTCTGAGGTCCTTACGGACTCAACTTGAGGAGGGTTCAACTATGCATCTAGGTCGGGCAGCACGTCGAGGGGGCGCCTTGGCGCTCTGTACCGCTGGCGCTCTGACGCTTGGAGTGGGCTCGGCATCGGCCAGCACGCTTACCCCAGCCCCGCAGGCGGCTGCAGTCAGCTCCAGCCAGGTCTACCTCGCGGACTGGGACTATTGCGATGACTGGAACCACCGTGGCGATGGGCAGTGTCGTGGAGACCGGTGGAGTTGGGATGGCCGCAACTGGATCCACGATCGTTGGGACGGCCACCGTTGGAACCGTCGGGGGGACTTCTGGTCTGCGTACTGCGATGACTGGAACCACCGAGGCGATGGGCACTGTCGTGGGGACAGGTGGAGTTGGGATGGCCACCGTTGGAACCACGATCGTTGGGATGGCCACCGTTGGAACCGTCGGTGAGCATCGTCGCCACGACCGGTCGATGATCCGTCGCTAAAGGGTCTGGCCCGCGGATTCGTGCAGGTCCGCGGGCTAGACCCGGCCTTACCGCGCTGCGGTGACGTCCCGTACAGGTCAGATTGAGGACGTTGCGGGACTTGAGCGATCGCGGTCAGCCTCAGAAGTTGTGGCGGATCGACCAGGCGAATGAGGAAGCAGTTGGCAGGAGGGACGAGCAGTCGGTGGGTCACCACTCCCTGGGCAAGATCGTCGGCACGCCCAGCTCCGTTGACCGGAGGTCTCGGATGTATGCCGTGGACGTAGCTGCTGCGCTCTTGCTACGCGCCAGCAGGACGTGGCCGGCGATCCGGGTGCTGGCGGTGGTGGGCTACCTGGTGGGTTTTTCGGCGCAGTGCCTGTGGTGGGGGTGGCCGACCGACACGCTGCTGATCTTCGGGTGGCTCAGCGCCGGGGCGGTGTGTTGGAACGCCGGTCAGCCGTGGCGCGGGGCGCTGCGATGGGTGCGCGACTGGGGCCCTGTCCTGGCCGTGCTGGTGGGCTATGACTACAGCCGGGGGATCGCCGCGCACGGGCTGGCGCCGCACGTCACGGCGATGATCAGGGCCGACGAGCTGCTCACGGGCGGCCGGCTGCCGACACTGTGGTTGCAGCAGCATCTTTATGACCCCGTGCGAGTGCACTGGTGGGATGTCCTGGCCTCAGCGGTCTACCTGTCACACTTCGTCGCGGTGCCGGGGGTCGCGACCGTGCTGTGGCTGCGCCAACGGCAGGCGTGGTCGGCGTTTGTGCGGCGTTGGCTGTTTCTGGCCATCGCTGGTGTAGCGACCTACCTTGTCTACCCCGCGGCGCCACCCTGGTGGGCCTCAGCGCACGGCTACCTCGGTGAGCACGTCGAGCGGCTCTCCGCCCGAGGGTGGGCCGCGCTGGGTCTGGACAGCACTGGCCCCCTGTTCGACCAGGGTCAGGCGCTGGCCAACCCGGTCGCCGCGAAGCCCTCTCTGCACGCCGCGTTCTCCCGGTTCCTCGCAGTGTTCTTCCTCCCCAGGGTGCGCCAGCGATGGCGGCCCCTGCTGTTCGCCTACCCGCTGGCGATGATGTTCACCGTGCTCTACTGCGCCGAGCACTACCTCGTCGACGTCCTCGCGGGCTGGACTTATGTCCTGGCGACCTTCGCACTGGTAGGCGTAGCCGAGCGATGGTGGGAGCACAACATCGATGCCACCGATCGCGCACGCCACCGTCACCACACTCGCCGCATTCCCGGCCACCACCGTCGTGCCGTACTCACCGGTCCCCGATCTCTATCTCCAGTGCTGGCGGTCGGCGTGGGCCCCCTTGCGGATCAGCCGCATCGGCCCTCCATTGACCGTGAGTGGCGCCATGAGGGGCACATCGGGTCAACGCGCGCAACACGGTTGCACCACTACGGGCACGATGTAGGAATGAGGTAGCACGGCGTAGGTACTGGATTAGCGCCGGCCGCGCCAGCGCCGGTAAAAAGCAGTCCGGTGAATACTGCGGCGACTGCGAGAGAACGGATGATTACTCGTCGCATGACATCCCCTAGCTTCATATCAGCCATTGCCTCAGTCATCGATTACCACCGACCACGACCAGACTACGCACCAGATGCCTCGGACCACTCGGCTGAGGCACTGGAACTGACGCATGACGTGGTTGCAGTACCCGACAAAACGAATATATACTTCCTCTCCGTTGAAAGCTAGGGGCTGTTTTGCGTCATGGCGACGGTAGCGCATCCCATGCCGATACCCTCCGACATGACCAAGCGGTTTGATCTTGAATTGGAAGGTCGGCGCGTCGATCCCCGGTGACCAGCTTCCGGATCCCCAGTCAGACCCCATGTTCGGCCGATACCGCGGACTGTAAACAGGATAAAATCTCGCGAGGCGGGCCACCTATCGGCGGGTCGAGCACGCTGCGCTCGCGGCCGACTCCGATGCGCTATCTTCTGTGTACACCGCGGTTAGTGGCGATCTACGCGTTGTGATGAGATGAGAAAATTTGCTGGGAATTCGCTGGATTCCTTGCGTACGACGCCGATGACCGGTTATGCCTGCAGGGGTGTCCTTGACGGACGGTGCGGTGCCGCAGAGCCGGGGAAGGTCACACCATGAGCCGCCACACAAAGAGCCAGCGGTTGGCGTTATCCCCGCTACGCGGGTTACGCGCCCACCGGCTGCGTTCCGCGCTGACCCTGCTCAGCCTCATCATCGGAGTCTCGGCCGTGATTCTCCTGGTCGCCTGCGGTTATGGGGTGAAGAACTCGGTCAATGCGCGGGTCGAAACGATGGCCAATGAAATCGCCATCGTGCCGACGACCGCCGAGGTCCCCGGGGGGCCACCCGCCCGGAATCTGACCGACGCCGACGCCGCCGCGCTGCAGGACGCACCCGACGTCGCCACCGTCACCCCCTCCATCAACAGCACCGGAATGGTGATCGCGACCGGAAGCGTCAAGCTCCTCTCGGGAACCACCATCGGTACCACGGACATCTGGGCTGCGACGAACAACCGGGTCCTTACCGCGGGGTCGTTTTTCGACCAGACTCAGGTACGCGAGGCCGCCAGGGTGGCGGTCGTGGGTCCTACTGTCGCGAGTACCCTCTTCGGTGATCCCGCGGCAGCACTGAACCAGACAGTCCAGATCAACCATGTGCCCTTCCGCGTCATCGGTGTGATGGCCAGCTACGGGCGGCAGCTGGACAACACCGCGGTGGTGCCGATGGACACCGCCCGCAAATACATCGTCGGCTACGGCCAAGGTACCGGCAGCGCACTCAACGCGATCACCGTGCAGGCCCCCCAGCAGACAGTCGTGCCCGCTGCTATCGCCGAGGTCGCCCGCATCCTCGACGCTCGCCACCACATCACGGACCCCCGACTGCGGGATTTTCAAATTCAATCCCTGGGAAACCGGCTGCAGACCTTCAACCAGATCGTGCGCATCCTTGTCCTGTTCATTCCGGCCATCGCGGTGATCTTGCTGGTCGTCGGCGGCATCGGAGTCCTCAATATCATGCTGGCCTCGGTCGCCGAACGAACCCGCGAGGTCAGCATCCACGAAGCGGGCAGCACTACCAGCCGCGCCATCCTCAAACAGGTCCTCATCGAATCCATCGTCCTGGCGGGCCTCGGTGGGCTCATCGGCGTCGGAGCCGGGATCGGACTGATCTTCCTCATTCAAATCGTTGCCCCAGCCTTCGACCCCTCCGGAGCCCTCGCCGGGTTCACCCCCGTCTTGACTGTCCCGCCCGTGGTGGCGGCATTCGCCATCAGCCTCATGATTGGCCTCATCGCCGGTAGCTACCCCGCCTACCGGGCCGCCCGGCTACTCCCCATCCAACCCCTCAGATACCAGTAACACACTGCGTTCCCCGCTGCAGCGCGTATCGGCGCCGCCGTGCGATGGCGCCAACGCCCTGGTCGCCCGGGCCCCACCAGAGCCTCCGCGCTAGGACCCCGCAGGCCTGTCCGGCGGCTTGCGGGCCGCATCGGCTAATGCCCGCCGGATGTCTTCAAGCGATTCGGCGGCGGCCGGCTCGGCTGCACCGGCTGCGCTGCAGCAGGTGCAGCGGCATCCCGACTGCCAGCCGAGGAGCGTGCCGTGCGGGACATCTTGGGGTGCGGCCATCGATCCACCGTGGCGAACCGTCGTCTCACCGTCAACCCCCTTACCCGCGCTGTGGAGATGCCAGGGATTGGCAAGTCCCGTCGCTGCGGATCGCGGCGTTCACGACGGCCATCACTGTCCGTGATCCTCTCCCAGGCAACTGTGAGGTTGTGTGCAGCTTGCTCTCACCTAGCCGGTGCATAACGGGGAGCACAACGTCGGCACGGCGTTTCGCGTGCTGTACCTGATCGGCACTGCGAACCGGATCACGGCGACCAGACCGCGGCACCCGGCGAGCACAGCGCCCATCTCGCCACCCGGTTGAATGACGAGTCCTATCAGCCGTGGTAGCGCGGCG
>JAICSB010000094.1 GCA_025937115.1 Pseudonocardiaceae bacterium
AAGTACGGCGACGTCACCATGATCGACCACATGGCCTACGACGGCTTGCATGACGCGTTCGACCAGGTCTCGATGGGCGCCTCCACCGAGAAGCACAACGGGCGCCACCAGCTGACCCGGGCTGAGCAGGACGAGTTCGCTGCGCAATCGCACCAGCGAGCCGGTCGCGCGGTCGCTAATGGCCTGTTCGCCGAGGAGATCACCCCGGTGACTGTGCCGCAGCGCAAGGGTGATCCGATTGTGGTGGCGGCCGATGAGGGCATCCGGCCCGACACCACCGCCGCGAGCCTGGGCAAGCTGCGCCCGGCGTTCGCCGCCGACGGCACCATCACCGCCGGGTCCTCGTCGCCGATCACTGACGGTGCCGCGGCGGTCGTGGTGATGAGCAAGGCCAAGGCGCAGGAACTGGGCCTGACCTGGCTGGCCGAGATCGGGGCGCACGGCATGGTGGCCGGACCCGACGATTCCAGCTTGCACGAGCAGCCCGCCAACGCGGTGCTGGCGGCCTGCGCCAAGGAGGGCATCGAGGTGACCGATCTCGACATCGTCGAGATCAACGAGGCGTTCGCCGCGGTGGGCGTGGTGTCCACCCGCAAGCTCGGTATCGACCCGGCGAAGGTGAACCCGAACGGCGGGGCGATCGCGCTCGGGCACCCGATCGGCGCGTCCGGCGCCCGGCTGGCGCTGCACCTGGCAATGGAGCTCAAGCGGCGCGGTGGCGGCGTGGGCGCGGCGTCGTTGTGCGGTGGCGGTGGCCAGGGTGACGCGCTGATCCTGCGGGTGCCGGCGACCACCTAGCGTGAGCTCTCACCGCCACGATGTCGGTGACCTGGTCGTTCGTGCCCGGCAAGGCCAGGCACGGGCAGTTGCCCGGCTGATCTCGCTGGTCGAGGACGGGGCGCCGGAGCTACGCGAGGTCGCCGCTGCGCTGGCCCGTGACACCGGGCGGGCCCAGGTCGTCGGGATCACCGGCGCGCCCGGAGTGGGCAAGTCGACCTCCGTCAGCGTGCTGATCACCGCACTGCGGGCGGCCGGCGAGAAGGTGGGAGTGCTCGCTGTCGACCCGTCCTCGCCGTTCTCCGGCGGGGCGCTGCTGGGCGACCGGGTACGGATGCAGGACCACGCACTTGACGACGGTGTCTTCATCCGCTCGATGGCCACCCGGGGGCATCTGGGGGGCATTGCCTGGGCGACCCCCCAGGCGCTGCGGGTCCTCGACGCCGCGGGCTGCGATGTGGTGCTGGTGGAGACCGTGGGCGTCGGCCAGTCCGAGGTGGAGGTAGTCGCGCTGGCGGACACCACCGTGGTGCTGCTGGCACCCGGGATGGGCGATGGGATTCAGGCGGCCAAGGCGGGAATCCTCGAGGTCGCCGACGTCTTCGTGGTGAACAAGGCCGACCGCGAGGGTGCCGACCAGACCATCCGCGACCTCAAGCACATGATCTCGCTCGGCCGGCAGGGGACGGCGGGTCCGAGCTGGCGCCCGCCGATCGTCCGCACCGTGGCCACCACGGCCGAGGGCATCGAGGACCTGCTAGCCGCGATCGAGGAGCACCGGGCCTGGATGCTGAGCCACGGTGAGCTCGACGCCCGCCGCCAGCGCCGCGCGGAGGCCGAGATCGAGGCCATCGCCTTGGCGCAGCTACGCGGCAGGCTCGGCGACGTCCTGCGGGGCAGTGCCCTGCCCGGGCTGGCCAAGCGGGTGGTCGTGGGCGAGTTGGACGTCTACCGCGCCGCCGACGATCTGATCGCCGCCTTCGGCGGCTCGTGAGTGGCAAACAGTGTTATAGCACTCAATGCCACTCACGAGAAATCGCCGGCGGCCCGGCGCACCTCGGTGAGCAGCGCGGTGAGCTGTGCGATCTGAGCGTCGTCGAGCCCGACGAGGCCGAAGTCGATGTCGGTGAGCGCCCCGGTGGCGATTTTCTGCCGCTGTCGGCCCGCTTCGGTGATCGTCACCACGGTGGTACGCCGATCGGTGGGGTGGCTGTTGCGCTCCACGAGGTGGTCGGCCTGCAACCGGTCCACGATGTTGGTCACGCTGGTCGGGTGCAGCTGAAGCCGTTGCCCCATCACGTTCATCGGCAGGCTGCCCTGGCGCGAGAACACCAGCAACACCAGCGCCTCATACCGCGCGAAAGTCAGACCGTGTGGGCGCAGCGCGGCATCCACTGAGGACTGCAGGATCTGCTGCACGCGCATGATGTTGGTGACCGCCGCCATCGTCGCGGCTGGTCCGATGCGGTCTTGCCATAACTGCGCGGCCCGATCGATCGGATCGAACGGCAACGGGTGATGCGACGGCATGGCTGCACAGTAGGCCACGCCCGCACGCCCGCAGTCTGGATGCAGAACGCGCCTCTGCGGGCCTGTTTTAGCGCGTTCTGCATCCAGACTGCGCATTAATGGGAGGCGACAAGTGGTTGGACGTCCTACTATTGGGAGGGCGACCAACGCAGGGGGTGGTTCGGATGGTGGGTTACGACGGGCGGGCTGCGGATCCGCAGGCTGGGCGGACACGCTGGCAGCGTCGTTACGCACAGGAGCAGGCGGCCGGACGGCTCCGGGACGCGGACTTCACCACCCTGTCGGGGGCCGAGGTGGACCCGGTGTATGGGCCGCGGGAGGGAGACACCGTCGAGGGGTTCGAGCGGATCGGTTGGCCGGGTGAGTATCCGTTCACCCGAGGTGTGCACTCCAGCGGCTACCGTGGACGCACCTGGACGATCCGTCAATTCGCCGGATTCGGTACTGCCGAGCAGACCAACGAGCGCTATCACCAGATACTGCGCAACGGCGGGGGCGGGCTGTCAGTCGCCTTCGACATGCCTACCCTGATGGGCCGCGACTCCGACGATCCGCACAGTCTCGGTGAGGTCGGGCACTGCGGCGTGGCGATCGACAGCGCCGCCGATCTGGATGTCCTGTTCGAGGGTATCCCCTTAGGGCAGGTCACCACGTCGATGACGATCTCGGGTCCCGCGGTGCCGATGTTCTGCATGTACCTGGTTGCCGCTGAAAGACAGGGCGCCGATATCGGCAAGCTCAACGGCACCCTGCAGACCGACATCTTCAAGGAGTACATCGCTCAGAAGGAGTGGTTGTTCCCCCCGCAACCGCACTTACGTCTCATCGGGGACCTGATGGAGTACTGCACGGAACAGATTCCGGCCTACAAGCCGTTGTCGATCTCCGGGTACCACATCAGGGAAGCCGGCGCGACCGCCGCGCAGGAGTTGGCCTTCACTCTCGCCGATGGCTTCGCCTACGTCGAATTGGGCCGCTCCCGCGGGCTCGATGTCGACCATTTCGCCAGTGGCCTGACCTTCTTCTTCGACGCCCACGTGGATTTCTTCGAAGAGATTGCAAAGCTCCGCGCTGCCCGCCGGATCTGGGCTCACTGGATGCGCGACTGCTACGGCGCCACCAGCGACAAGGCGCAATGGATGCGTTTTCACACTCAGACCGCCGGCGTCTCGCTCACAGCCCAGCAGCCCTACAACAACGTCGTGCGTACCACGATCGAGGCGCTCGCCGGAGTGCTCGGCGGAACGAACTCGATGCACACCAACGCTCTGGACGAGACTCTCGCGCTGCCGTCGGAGCGCGCCGCGGAGATCGCCCTGCGCACCCAGCAGGTGATCATGGAGGAGTCCGGGGTGGCCAATGTGGCCGACCCGCTGGGCGGCTCCTGGTATGTCGAGGCACTGACCGACCGGATCGAGGCCGATGCCGAGCGTATCTTCGACCGGATCAAGGACATGGCCGTGGCCACGGTGCCCTCGGGCCAGCACCCGATCGGGGAGATGACGTCCGGCATCCTGCGCGGCATTGAGGACGGTTGGTTCACCGGCGAGATCGCCGACGCGGCGTTTGCCTACCAGCACGCGCTGGAGAAGGGCGACAAGAAGATCGTCGGGGTGAACACTGCCACCCAGTCGGTCACTGATGAGCTGGGAATCCTTCGGGTCAGCCCGGAGGTGGAACGCCGACAGACCCAGGTGCTGGCCCGGCGCCGCGCGCAGCGCGATCAGATCGCCGTCGACCGGGCTCTAGCGGCCATGATGACGGTAGCCAGCGCAGGAGGCAACCTCATCGAGCCGATGCTCGACGCGGCGCGAGTTGAGGCCACGCTCGGTGAGATCTGCGGTGCGCTGAAGGCGCAGTGGGGTGAGTACCGGGAGCCGGCCCGGTTCTGAGCCTGGCCCTGAATACCCAGGATGGGATCCATGCCAGGATAGTGGGCGTGAGCAGGCCTAATCCCCAGCAACCCAGGCAGACCCCAGCCGTGTTCGGCGCCGTCGACCTGTCGGTGCTCAAGGCACGGACCGATCCGGCGGGTCCCCGTGGTGCCCCCGGCGGCACACCGGGCGGTGCGCCGCCGGCGGGCACGGACGGCAGGTGGGTGCTCGATGTCACCGAGCAGACCTTCCAGACCGATGTCGTCGACCGTTCCATGCAGGTACCGGTGTTGGTCGACCTGTGGGCGACCTGGTGCGGTCCCTGTAAGCAGTTGTCGCCGATGCTCGAACGGCTCGCCGAAGCGGCTGGCGGGGTGTGGGTGCTGGCCAAAATCGACGTCGACGCCCACCCGCGGATAGCCGAGCTCTTCGGCGTCCAGTCCATCCCCACCGTCATCGCTATCGCTAGCGGTCAGCCGGTCGACGCCTTCGCCGGCGTCCAGCCGGAGCCGCAAGTGCGGCAGTGGATCGCTTCGCTGCTCGACGCGCTACGTGACAAACTGCCCGGTATCGGGGCCGCCGAGCGGGCCGTGCTGGGCGCTGCCGCTGGGCAAGCCGAAACCGAGTTCGCCGATCCCCGGTTCACCGCCGCGGAAGCAGCAGTGACGGTTGGTGACTACGCCGCCGCCGAGGCCGCCTACCAGCAGATACTCGACGCTGAGCCGGCTGACGTGCAGGCTAGGGCCGCGCTGATCCAGGTTCGCTTCCTGGCGCGGGCCGAATCCGCGGATCCCTCCGCAGTGGCCAGAGCCGACGCCGCACCCGATGACGTCGATGCGCAGATCGCCGCAGCCGACGTGCAGGTGGCCGCCGGGGCGCCGGAACAAGCATTCGAGCGGCTGGTCGGCGCCGTGCGGCGGTTGACCGGAGACGACTGCGACCGGGCCAGAGCGCACCTGGTGGAGCTGTTCGAGCTCTTCGCCCCCGACGATCCCCGGGTCACCTCAGCGCGCCGCGCGCTGGCGCGGGCGTTGTTCTGACTCACGACCCCGCGTCGAGCCACGGCTCGACGCGGGGCCATAGCGCGCCGACTGCCCAGTTCGCGCCGATCCAGGGCCAGCACGCGGCCTGCTCGGTGCTGTCAACCGGGAAGGCGACCACGTCGATCCCGGCGCCACGGACAATGTGCACCAACGCCTGCGCCGCCTGGGACAGGATCCGGGATGGATCAGCGGCGACCTGGTCGGAGATCGGCTGGGCGATCCGCACCACGCACACCGAGAGGTCTGCCAGGCAGCGCAGCGCGCCGATACCACCACCGAAGTCGTAAAGGCCGGCTCGCACGCCGAGCTTGGTCAACTCCCGGATGTTGTCCTCAGCGCGTGCGCCACCAACGCCGGCGAGGTCACCGCTGACCGTGCGGATCGCTGCCGCCGGCGCCCGCAGCTCCAGCTCAGCCGGTGCCAGGCCGGTCTCATCCAGAACTGCTGTGATTCGCGGTACCAAGTCGGGGTGCTGGGCCTGGGACGGCGTGAGATTGACCGCCATCGGCGGCCTGCTCGGGTTGCTACGCTGCCACGAGATGGCCTGCTCGGCAGCAGTGCGCAGTAACCACTGGCCCACGTCGTGCCCGACACCGGTCTGCTCCGCGGTCTGCATGCACTGTGCGTGAGACAGCGCGCCAAGCTGTGGATGCTGCCAGCTCAGTGCCGCTTCGATGCCCACCAGCCGTTCGCCATCCAGGGTGACCACCGGCTGGTATGTCACTCGCAGCTCGCCGGTCTCCCAAGCGCCGGGCATCGCCGCGGCCAGTCGGAGCTCGGCGCGGTCCGCGGCATCGGCGTCGGCATCGAACAGGGTCCACTGCCGCTTGCCTGCGCCACGCATCCGGCGCAGCGTGGCGCTGGCGGCCCGCATCAGCTCGTCGGCCGTCGTTGTGGCGACTTGGCGCTGCACGACCCCGATGCTTGCGGTGGCCGCCACCCCGATGTCATCGATGTAGAAGGGTTCGGCCAGCTCGGTGTTGATGATCTCGGCGAGGGCTCCGACGTCCAGAGCTGAATCCTCGGGTTCGATGAGGATCGCGTACTCGTCTGCGCCGAGTCGGGCGAGCATCGCCGGCCGTCCGGCGACCACTGCTTCCAGCCGCCTGGCCACCACATCCAGCAGCTGATTACCAGCCAGATGCCCGAGGCCGTCATTGATCGTGGAGAAGCCGTCTAGATCGAGGTGCATCAGCGTGACCACGGCCCGAGGCTCGAGCCGCGCGAGCACCTTTTCCAGGTGGGTGACGAAGTACTGCCGATTCGGCAGACCGGTCTGCAGGTCATGCAGCGTCTGGTGGTGCAACCGCTGCTCGAGAAGGTGCTGGTCGGTGATGTCCTCGACCATCGTGACGACGTGCTGGGGTGCCTGCTTGGTTTTGAGCTGCGCCGAGCCGGCGAGGTATACCCAGGCGGTGTCGCCATCGGCCCGGCGCAGCGGGAGGCGGACCCGGAACCGCGACTCCCGGCCCCCTGCCAGGTCCCGGTAGTGCTCTTCCACGATGGGCTGGTGGCCGGCTACGGGCAGATCGCTGAGCTGACGTCCGAGTAGTTCGCCACGGGAGTAGCCGAGGATCTTCTCCAGCGACCGGTTGGCTTGAATGATCCGGCCGTCGTCCTCGGTGATCGCGATACCCACCGGGGAGAAGTCGAAGACCTCTCGGAACCGGGCTTCGCTGACCCGCAGGTCTCCCTCGAGGTCCTGCCATGCCAATGACAGCGCCCGCTTGACCTCTTCCTGCTGGTCGCAGACGAAGTTGCGCAGCGCCCACGTGTAGCCGGCGGCCAGTGCCCCGAGGAGTTGGATGATCCGGTCGCAGCTCGGCTGCGTCCCGGCACCACGCGCGGCGGCGGGCAAGGCCTCCCTGAGCACGTCGAACGTTCGAGACAGGCTCTGCGCACCGGTGAAGCCACCGGCGACGAGTCGCGCACCTACGTCGGAAGCAGTCTGGGTGTCCACCGAAGCACCGGATAGTGCGGCAATGAGCCGCTCGGCGAGATCCCCGAGGTAGTCCCGAATCTCGGCGAGCGGTATCGGCGCGGAAGACGTCGCGCCGATCGCGCGAGCCCACTTGCGACCGAGATCAGCCGGTGACGGGAAGGTGTGACCCTGATCACCGGATCTCGCTGTGTGGTCCTGTCCCAAGTCGTTGACCCACCGATCACTACCCCACGGCAGGCATCACCCTACCGCCCCGTGAGCCACACCCGCGACAGTCAGCTCTCTTCGGCGGGGGCGGGGGCAAGCCAGAGCACTCCGGCTGGTGGCAGACGGAGCACCGCGGAGTAGGGCAGTCCGTGGCATGGCGTCTCGCTGGCGATCACCTCTCCGAGATTCCCCACGCCCGAGCCGCCGTAGCCTTCGCCGTCGGTGTTGAGCACCTCGCGCCAGCGTCCTGGACGGGGTAGGCCGACCCGGTACTTCTCGTGCGGGTTTCCGGCGAAATTGGCCAGGCAGGCCAGGACCGTGCCGTCGTCGCCCATGCGCAGGAAGCTCAACACGTTGCCCCAGGCATCGTTGGCGTCGATCCACTCGAAACCGGCTGGGCTGCTGTCCTGGCTGAACAGCGCGCGGTGTGATCGGTAGGCGGCGTTGAGGTCCCCGACCAGTGCCAGCACACCGCCGTGCAGCGGATGGTGGCGCAGGTTCCAGTCCAGCGACCGGTTCTCCGCCCATTCGGCAGGCTGCCCGAATTCGCCGCCCATGAACAGCAGCTGCTTGCCGGGGTGGGCCCACATGTAGGCCAGCAGGCATCGCAGGTTGGCGGCCTTGTTCCAGTCGTCGCCGGGCATCCGGCTCCACAGCGAGCCCTTGCCGTGCACCACCTCATCGTGCGAAAGCGGTAGCACGTAGTTCTCGCTCCAGGCGTACATCAGCGAGAAGGTCATCGAATTATGGTGATAGCCACGGTGCACCGGATCGTGGCCGACGTAGCCCAGCGTGTCGTGCATCCAGCCCATATTCCATTTGAAGCCGAAGCCCAGGCCGCCCACATGCGTTGGTCGGGTGACGCCGGGCCAGGCGGTGGACTCCTCGGCAATCGTCACCACCCCGGGGTGTCGCTTGTATACGGTGGCATTCATCTCCTGCAGGAAGGCGACGGCGTCCAGGTTCTCCCGTCCACCGTGCTCGTTGGGCGACCATTCGCCCGCCTTGCGGGAATAGTCGAGATAGAGCATCGACGCCACCGCGTCGACACGGAGCCCGTCGAGATGGAACTCCTCGAGCCAGTACAGCGCATTGGCCACCAGGAAATTGCGCACCTCGTTGCGCCCGTAATCGAAGATCAGGGTGCCCCATTCCGGGTGCGCCGCACGCTGTGGATCGGGGTGTTCGTAGCACGATGCACCATCGAACTGCGCTAGTGCCCATTCATCGCGCGGGAAATGCGCGGGCACCCAGTCCATGAGCACGCCGATCCCGGCCGCATGCAGCGTGTCGACGAAGTAGCGGAAGTCGTCCGGGCTGCCGTACCGCGACGTCGGCGCGTAGTAGGAGGTGACCTGGTAGCCCCAGGAACCCCCGAAGGGGTGCTCGGACACCGGGAGCAGCTCGACGTGGGTGAACCCGGTCGTGCCTAAATACTCGACCAGCTCAAGGGCCATCTCGCGATACCCGAGCCCCTGCTTCCATGAACCCAGATGTATCTCGTAGACACTCATCGGCTTGGTCACCGGCTGGCCCTGCGCCCGATCGGCGAGCCACTGATCGTCGCTCCACTCGTGGGTCGACGGGCTGGCCACCACGGACGCTGTTTTCGGCGGGACTTCGGTGGCGCGGGCCATCGGGTCGGCCTTCTCATGCCATCTTCCGTCGGGGCCCAACAGGCGGAACTTGTAGCAGGTGCCGGCACCGACGCCGGGCAGGAAGATTTCCCACACTCCGCTGGAACCGAGCGAGCGCAGCGGGGTGGCCACCCCGGACCAGCCGTCGAAGTCCCCGCACACCCGGACCCCGCGGGCGTGCGGCGCCCACACCGCGAACGAGGTTCCCTGCACCACTCCACCCGGTGTGGAGTAGGTCCGCAGGTGCGCGCCGAGCACATCCCACAGCCGTTCGTGGCGGCCTTCCCGGATGAGGTGCAGATCGACCTCGCCCAGCGTGGGCAACCAGCGGTACGGGTCATCGCTGATCACGCTGTGTTCGCCGTAACGCACCCGCAGCCGGTAGTCGCCAGGCGCGGGCATGAGGCCGTGGAAAAGGCCCCCGGCGCTGTGCTCCAACGGGTACTCCGCGCCGTCAGCGAGCACCGTCACCTCATCGGCATGCGGGCGAAGCACCCGCACCGCGGTGCCGCCAGGATTCGTGTGGGCGCCGAGCACCGAATGCGGATCGTGGTGCTCACCGGCCAGCAGCCGGCGCAGCTCGTCGGCCGGTGGCGCCGAGGTGGCGCGGTCTGGCGCGTGCACGGTCACGTCCTTCCCCCGGTTCGTCATGCTCCTAGTGTGTCGGCTTTGGCGCGCATCTGCTGGGTGACCCCGCCCATGTTTCAGACCGTCACC